>JBGPMT010000124.1:0-8543 GCA_041487135.1 Binataceae bacterium (SeqCode)
TCATCGAAGCTAGGGCCGGTGGATAAACGATGTCAATCCCGGTTGAGCGCGCGGGCCGGTCTGATATTAGTCTCGGCCTGAACCGTGATGGAAACCAGGTCTAAACCGGTAAAGGTGAAGATCAAGCGGCTGAGGCCGGTCGCCGTGATTCCCCGCTACCATAGTGAGCATTGCGCCGGGATGGATCTGGCGGCCGCGCTCGATGGGCCGGTTACGCTGAAGAGCCTCGAGCGCGCGGCGATACCGACCGGGCTCGCGATCGAGATACCGGCCGGTTTCGAGGGGCAGGTTCGCCCGCGCAGCGGCCGGGCGCTCAGCGAGGGGCTCGCGCTGATCAACTCGCCCGGCACGATCGACGCCGACTACCGCGGCGAAATCCAGGTCCTGGTGGTCAATCTCGGCGCGGAGGCGATCGTGATCCGGCCGGGCGACCGAATCGCCCAGCTAATCATCGCTCCAGTTAGCCGCGCCGAACTGATAGAAGTTGAAGTGCTGGCGGAAACCGCGCGCGGCTCGGGCGGCTTCGGACATACCGGGCGCTGAGCCGCCGCAGCCACTTCTTCAACTCCTGACGCCAATGACGACCAAGGACGACGATACCGATCTGCTGCTGAGCGAGGTCAGTCCGATCGACGGCCGCTATCGCCGCCGCACCCGGGCGCTGGCGGCCTACTTCAGCGAATCCGCGCTGATTCGCTACCGGGTGCGGGTCGAGATCGAATGGTACCTCTCGCTCGCCGCTCATCCGAAATTCGACGCACTCGCGCCGCTGGGGACCGCCGAGGCCCGGCGGCTGCGCCGGGTCTATGAAGATTTCTCGCTGGCCGACGCGCGCGCGGTAAAAAGGTTCGAGGCCGAGACCAATCATGACGTCAAAGCGGTCGAATATTTTCTCAAGCAGAAGCTCGCAGCGATCGATCCCGCGCTGCCCGCCGAGATCGTGCATTTCGCCTGCACCTCGGAGGACATCAGCAATCTGGCCTGGGCGCTGATGCTCAAGGAGTTCGTCGCGCGCGAGCTCGGGCCGCAGCTCGAGCGCCTGCTGGCGACGCTGGCCACGATGGCGCGGCGCTTCAAAGCAGTCGCGATGATCGCGCGCACCCACGGCCAGCCCGCCTCGCCGACCACGATGGGCAAGGAGCTGGCGGTTTTCGCCGCGCGCCTCGAGCGCCAGCTCGGCCATCTGGAGCGCCAGGAATACCTCGGCAAGCTCAATGGCGCGGTCGGCAACTTCAACGCCCATCGGGCGGCCTATCCCGAGATCGACTGGATCGAGCACTCGCGGCGTTTCGTCGAGAGCCTGGGGCTTAAGTGGAACCCGCTGACGACGCAGATCGAAAGCCACGATTTTATCGCCGAGCTGTTCCACGTTATGGTCCGGATTGACACCGTCCTGCTGGGCTTCGCCCGCGACCTGTGGGGCTATATCGCGCTCGGCTACTTCCGCCAGCGCGCGATCGCGGGCGAGGTCGGTTCCTCGACCATGCCGCACAAGGTCAACCCCATCGACTTCGAGAACGCCGAAGGTAATCTCGGCCTCGCCGCCGCCCTCTTTCAGCATCTTGCGACCAAGCTCCCGGTCTCGCGATGGCAGCGCGACTTGAGTGATTCGACCGCGATGCGCTCGGTTGGCAGCGCCTTCGGCCACCTGGTGATCGCGCTCGATTCGCTGGCGCGCGGCCTCTCCCGGGTCGATCTCGACGAGCGCCGGATTGCGGCCGATCTCGACGACGCGCAGGCCTTCGAGGTTATCGCCGAGGCGATTCAGACCCTGATGCGCCGCTATCGGCTCGAAAATCCCTACGAACGGTTGAAGGAGCTCACGCGGGGCCGCACAATCGATCGCGCGGTTATCGAAAAATTCGTGGCCTTGCTGCCGCTCGATCCCGCCGCGCACGAGGCACTACGGAAACTAACGCCGCGCGACTATATCGGCCTGGCCGAGGAACTGGTCGAGCGCTTCTGCCCGGCGCCGCCGGGCAGCGCCAAGGAAGTGTGAATAATCGGTTCCGCGGCGGCTGATCGTTGGGCCCGCGCGTGCCACAATAGCGTTACTACCTTCAGCACGAGGGCGCGGATGGAGACAGTCCCGTCAAAGCTCGAACAGTTTTACGAGGGCAAGGCTAAGAAGCTTTACCGCACGTCGGACCCCGACCTGATAATCGCCTATTTCAAGGACGACGCGACCGCCTTCAACGCCAGGAAGCGCGGCACGATCGAGGACAAGGGCATCGTCAACAACCGGATGTCCGAGCTGTTCTTCGCCTTGCTCGAACGCAACGGCGTGCCGACCCACTTTGTCAGCCGGCTCGATGAGCGCCAGATGCTGTGCAAGCGGCTCGAGATAATTCCCGTCGAGTTGGTGGTGCGCAACCTGGTGGCGGGCTCGATGGCAAAGCGGCTGGGCCGCGAGGAGGGCGAGCCGCTCAAGCGTCCGGTAATCGAGTATTACTATAAGTCCGATCCGCTCGATGATCCGCTGATCAACGCCGATCACGCGCTGGTCTTCGGCTGGGCGACCCCGGCGGAGCTGCGCACGATCGATACGCTGGCGCTCAAGGTCAACGACGTGCTGCGCCGCTTCCTCGATGAGCGCGGGATTATCCTGGTCGATTTCAAGCTCGAGTTCGGGCGCCATCATGGCGCGATCCTGCTGGGCGACGAGATCTGTCCCGACACCTGCCGCTTCTGGGACAAGGCGACGCGTGAAAAGCTCGACAAGGATCGCTTCCGGCGCGACCTCGGCAACGTCGAGCAGGCGTACCAGGAGATGCTGCGCCGGGTCGAGCTTTAGAGGTCCGGCTTAGAGAACTGTTTTGCGAGTCAAAGTCTTCGTCACGCCAAGGCAAGGGATTCTCGACCCGCAGGGGCGCGCGGTCGAGCAGGCGCTCAAGAGCCTCGGCTTCGACGGCATCAACGGCGTGCATGTCGGCCGCTACATCGTGCTCGACTTGAAGGCCGCTTCCGCTGACGAGGCGCGCGACGCCGCCCGGCGGATGTGCGATGAGCTGCTGGCGAATCCGTTGATCGAGGACTACCGCTTCGAGGTCGAGCCCGGATGAAATGGGGCGTGGTTACGTTCCCCGGCTCGCTCGACGATCGCGACACGCTGCATGCGCTCCGCGAAGTGATGGGCCAGGAGGCGGTTTCGCTCTGGCACAAGGACCAGAGCCTCGGCGGCGCACAATGCGTGGTGCTGCCGGGAGGCTTCAGCTACGGCGATTATCTGCGCTGTGGCGCGATCGCGCGCTTCTCGCCGATCATGCGCAGCATCGCGCGGTTCGCCGGCGACGGCGGGCTGGTGATGGGCATCTGCAACGGCTTCCAGATCCTGTGCGAGGCCCATCTGCTGCCCGGCGCTCTGACCCGCAACCGATCGTTGTCGTTCATCTGCGAGCGCGTCACGCTGCGGGTTGAGAATTCGCACACCCCGTTCACCCGCGCCGCGCGCCAGGGCGAGCTGCTGCGCCTGCCGATCAAGCACGGCGAGGGACTCTACGTCGCCCCCGAGGAGGAACTGCGCCAGATGGAGGAGCGCGGCCAGGTGCTGCTGCGCTACGTCGGAGCCGACGGCGTGCCGAGCGACGCCGCGAATCCCAACGGCTCGACCCGCGCCATCGCAGGCGTCGCCAATCAGCGCTTCAACGTCTTCGGCCTGATGCCGCATCCGGAGCATGCCGCGGAGCCGATGCTCGGCGGTGAGGATGGGCTGCGCATCTTCCAGTCCATCATCGAGAGCGCGGGATGAGCCGCCCGGTCGCGCTGCCCGGGGAGCCGCCGGTCGACCACGATCTCGCGGCGGCCCACGGTCTCACCCGCGACGAGTTCGACCGGATTCGCGCCCTGCTCGGGCGCACGCCCACCTACACCGAGCTGGGCGTCTTCTCGGTGATGTGGTCCGAGCATTGCTCGTACAAATCCTCGCGCCGCCATCTCAGGATGATGCCGGCGCGCGGCGAGCGCGTGGTGCAAGGGCCGGGCGAGAACGCCGGCGCGATCGACGTCGGCGACGGATGGCTCGCGGTCTTCAAAATCGAGAGCCACAACCATCCGTCGTTCGTCGAGCCCTACCAGGGCGCGGCGACCGGGGTGGGCGGAATTCTGCGCGATATCTTTACGATGGGCGCGCGGCCGGTCGCCAGCATGGACTCGCTCAAGTTCGGTTCGTTCGACCATCCGCGCACCCGCTATCTGCTCTCCGGCGTGGTCGCGGGAATCGGCGGCTATGGCAACTGCGTGGGCGTGCCGACCGTGGCGGGCGAGACGATGTTCGATCCGGCCTACAACGCGAACATCCTGGTCAACGCTTTTTGCCTGGGACTGGTGCGGCGCGGCGAGCTCCTCAGTGCCCGCGCCAGCGGGGTCGGAAACCCGGTGCTCTACGTCGGCTCCGCCACCGGGCGCGACGGAATTCACGGCGCGAGCCTGCTCGCTTCAGCCGAGTTCCACGCCACCAGCGAATCGAAACGGCCGACCGTCCAGGTCGGCGACCCCTTCACCGAGAAGCTCCTGATCGAGGCCTGCCTGGAAGCCGCTAAGACCGGCGCGATCGTCGCGATCCAGGATATGGGCGCCGCCGGGCTGACCTCATCGTCGAGCGAGATGGCAGGGCGCGGCGGGCTTGGGATCGAGCTCGACCTCGATCGCGTGCCGCTGCGCGAGCCGGGCCTGACGCCCTATGAAATCCTGCTGTCGGAATCGCAGGAACGGATGCTGATCGTTGCCGCGCGCGGGCGGGTCGGCGAGCTCGAAGGCATATTCACCAAGTGGGACCTGCATGCGGTCGAGATCGGCAGGATTACCGATGACCGTCGATGGCGGGTGCGGGCGGGCGGGAAGGTGGTGGCCGACATCCCGGTCGCCGCGCTCACCGACGACGCCCCGCTGTACGATCGTCCCGCGGCGCCACCGCCAAAGCCGGCGACCGCCCCGCGCACGACCGCTGCGGCGCCGAGCGCGAGCGAGGCGCTGCGCGCCTTGCTCGCCAGCCCCAACGTCGCCTCGAAGCGCTGGATTTTTCGGCAATACGACTCGATCGTGCAGAGCAACACGGTGGTCGGACCGGGCGGCGACGCGGCGGTACTGCGAATCAAGGGTACGCACCGCGGACTCGCTCTTACGGTCGACTCGAATCCGCGCGCCTGCGCGATCGATCCTTACCTGGGTGCGGTCGCCACGGTTTGCGAGGCCGCTATCAACGTCGCCGCCGCCGGCGCCCGCCCGGCCGGCATCACCAACTGCCTCAACTACGGGAATCCCGAACGGCCCGAGATCATGTGGCAGTTCATCCGCGGGGTCGAGGGAATCCGCGACGCCGCCCTCGCTTTCGACGCGCCGGTCGTGAGCGGCAACGTCAGCTTCTATAACGAGACCGAGGGCCGCGCGATTCCGCCCACGCCGACAATCGCGGTCGTCGGGCTGCTCGACGATTTCCACCAGCGCGTCACGCAGTTTTTCAGCCATCCCGGCGATCTGGTGTTGATCGTTCGGACCGGCCGGCCGCAGCTTGCGGCCAGCGAATATGCCTCGCTTTTCGGGCCGGACGGGGACGCGCTTGGTCCTATAGACCTGGCTCGCGAGCGGGCGCTGGCCGAGGGGCTGGTTGATGCGGCGCAGGCCGGGTTGATAAGCTCATGCCACGACGTTTCCGACGGGGGTCTTGCCGTCGCGCTGGCCGAGGCATGCTTCAATCCTGAGGGCCCGCTCGGCGCCGAGCTTGCGCTTGCGCCTGGATTCGATACGGCCAGGGAGCTTTTCGGAGAGGGACGCTCAACGGTTGTGCTCTCAGCTCCATTGGAGAGCGTCGTCAGGCTCACGGAGCGTTTCAGAACGGCCGGACTCGAGGTTATCGCCGGCGGACGGGTTACCAGGCCGACGCGGCTTCGGATAGGATCGGTGATCGACGAAGACCTGCTTGAATTGCGCGAGATCTACGAACGGGCACTGCCCGGGAGGATTGGCGATCGATGACTCTGGAAGTTGAGCTTTCGGCCGAAGAGGCGAAACTCGACGGTTTCCACGAGGAGTGCGGGGTCTTCGGCGTGTATGGTCATCCGGAGGCCGCCAATCTCGCCTACCTGGGACTCTACGCACTGCAGCATCGCGGGCAGGAATCGGCCGGGATTGTCTCCTCCAACGGCAAGTCGCTCACCTCGCATCGCGGGATGGGCCTGGTCGCGGACGTCTTCAATGCCGAAGTGATCGCGCGCCTGGAGGGGACCAGCGCGATCGGACACAACCGTTATTCCACTACCGGCTCGACCTCGATTCGAAACTGCCAGCCGCTGGTGGTCGAGTACGCGCATGGCGGGCTCGCGCTGGCGCATAATGGCAACCTGGTCAATTTCGAGGAGTTGCGCCGCCGCCTCGAGCAGGCGGGCTCGATCTTCCAGTCCTCTTCCGACAGCGAGATCATCATCCACCTGATCGCCAATTCACGCGCGGCGACGCTGCCGGAGCGCGTCGCCGAGGCGCTGGCGCAGGTCCGCGGCGCCTACTCGCTGGTGTTGCTGACCGAGAATGCGCTCATCGCGGTGCGCGACCCGCAGGGCTTCCGGCCGCTGGTTTGCGGCAAGCTCAACGGCGCCACCATCGTGGCCTCCGAGACCTGCGCGCTGGACCTGGTGCGCGCCGAGTATATACGCGAAATCGAACCGGGCGAGATGGTGATAATCGGCGAGGATGGGATGCGTTCGGTGCGCCTGTCTCCGCCAATGCCCGCCAAGCGCTGCATCTTCGAGTACGTCTATTTCTCGCGGCCTGACAGCCTGCTGTTTGGCCGCAACGTCTACCAGGTTCGCAAGCAGCAGGGGCGGGCGCTGGCGCGCGAATGCCCGGCGGATGCCGATTTGGTCGTGCCGGTGCCTGACTCGGGCAACGCCGCGGCGCTGGGCTTCGCCGAGGAATCGAAGCTGCCGTTCGAGATGGCGCTGGTGCGCAGCCACTACGTCGGGCGCACGTTTATCGAGCCGCGCCAGTCGATTCGCCATTTCGGCGTGAAGATCAAGTTCAACCCGGTCGCCGAGCTGCTGCGCGGCAAGCGCGTGGTGCTGGTCGAGGATTCGCTGGTGCGTGGCACGACGCTGCGCAAAGTGATCCCGATGCTGCGGCAGGCGGGCGCGCGCGAAGTTCACATGCGAATCGCGGCGCCGCCCACCACGCATTCGTGCTTCTACGGCATCGACACGCCGACCCAGGAGGAGCTGCTCGCCTCGGGCCATTCGGTCGAGGAGATTCGCCGCTGGATAACCGCCGATTCGCTCGCCTATCTGAGCTGGGACGGTCTCTATTCGTTTCAGGGCGAGAGCCGCGAGGGTTTTTGCGACGCCTGCTTCACCGGCCGCTACCCGATTGAGATCCCCAAAATTCACGCGCCTCGCCAGCTACCGCTGTTCGAGAGCCCGGCGGCGCATCGCAACGGCGTTGAACTCATACGCCCGCAGGCGGATCGCAGCGGGGAATCGCGCCGCGACGGCACGGTGCGCCTGATTCAGAGTTAGGGCAGCCTGGCGCGAAAGCCGGGTCTGCTCCGGCGCACTACAGTCAGGAGTGATGATCGACGGCGGCGGCCGCGACGATCCGCTCGAAGCGCTCGATCGGCACCGGCGAGGCGAGGATACAGGTGAAGCGCTGGTTCGGGCCGAACGTCACGCACAGGCTCAACCCGCGGTAGCGGTAGAACGCATGCCCCGCCATCCGCATGATCGCGTCCTTCGGGATCGCCATCTCGACCGCACCCCGAAAGCGCATGCACAGGATGATCTCGCGCGAGGGGCCGCGGTAGATGGTGTAAGTGACGCGCCGGCCGTCGGGTGTGGTGTCGACGCGGCCGCCCACCAGCCTGAAGCCCGAGGTCTTGAAGTTCCAAATCCCCGACGGCATCCGGGCCGCGTCATAGGCGTGCGCGAGCTCCATCTCGCTGCCGGACGGGACGTTCGGGGTAAAATCGGCCTGGAACGCGGCGAGCTTCGTGGCCGCCTGATCGAACAGCGGGACTGAGCCGTAAGGCGCGAAGTTTCCGCGGCTCAAGACCATTGCGATCGCGACGGCGGCGGCGATCGCGGTTGGAATCCAGACCCAGGCTCTCCTGCGGCGGGCTTGCGGAGCGGCCGCGGCATGCGTGCCTGGCCGAGGACCGTTTATCGAGACGGAATCCGGCGCCGCCCCGTCGAGGGCTTGACGAATCCGCGCCGCGACCGCGGCCGGCACTTTGCGCTCGCCGAGCCGTCGATGGATCAGGGCCTTCAGCGCGCGCTCCTCGGCGAGCGCGGCCTGGCATCGCTCGCATCCGCGCACATGCTCCTCCACGGTGCGAGCCTCGTCAGGGGCGAGTTCCCCGTCGGCATGCGCGCTCAAATGGCTCTCGATGTACTCGTTGCAATCCACAGTTCTCGATTCCCGCTCAACCTCCCGTCATCGGTTTTCTCAGGCGCCGCGCGTCGGCAAAATCCTGGAGCCGGCG
This sequence comes from Binataceae bacterium (SeqCode), assembly GCA_041487135.1. Classification (GTDB taxonomy): domain Bacteria; phylum Desulfobacterota; class Binatia; order Binatales; family Binataceae; genus JAJPIG01. The sequence goes on from JBGPMT010000124.1 coordinate 8,462, forward strand.
TCTCATCGAGGCACGGCCGCGCGAGACGCGCGATTTCACCGTGCCGATCGGAAGCTCCATCACCCGCGCAACCTCTTGGTAA
>JBGPMT010000125.1:0-8531 GCA_041487135.1 Binataceae bacterium (SeqCode)
CCTCGGCGGGCGGGGGCGCTTCGGGAGCGGCTTCGCCGCCGATCTCTTCACCGGCTTCGCCGGCGGGCGGCGTGCCAGTCTCGAATTCCGGCGGCGGCGTACCCGCCGCCTCCCCGCCGGTTCCCGGGGCTGGCGCGCCCGCCGCAGCGCCACCGATCTCGGCGCCGGCCGCGCCGGGACCGGGCATCGCAGGGCTGCCGGGCATCGATGGCGCGCCGGCGGCACCGGGCGGCACTCCGGCCGCGCCGCCTGGCAGCGTGCTCACGGCGCTCTCGAGCTTGCTTACGCGCGCCTCGAGCGCGGTCATCTGGGCCTTATTCCCACCACCACCGCCGCCAGTCCCGCCGCCGCCATGACGCAGCTCTTCAATCTGATCCTGGAGCTGGTTCACCTTCTGCTTGAGCGCGTCCATTTCCTGGCGGTCGGTGGCAATCAGCCCGCGCATCGCGAACTGATTGTTGCTCACCTGCTGAACGTCGGACTGAGTCGGGGCGCACCCGGCCACTACTATCGCCGCCATCGCGGCGAGCGCGATTACGCGCCACGCCAGGCCGGTTGAGACCTCGCGCATCGACTCTACGAGCCTTGGACCACGAAATGGTCGCGGCGGTTCTGGGCCCAGCAATCTTCGTTGTGATCGTTGCACAGCGGCAGCTCCTTGCCGTAGCTGATGGTCGACATGCGGTCGGCCGGGATGCCGAGTGTTTCGAGGTAATCCTTGGCGGCCTGAGCGCGCCGGGCGCCGAGCGCGATATTGTATTCCTCGGAGCCGCGTTCATCGCAATGTCCCTCGATCTGGACACGCGAGCTGGAGTGGTCCTGCAGCCACTTGGCATTGGTTTTCAGGACTTCGCCATCCTGGGTCGTAACGGTGTAGTCGTTATAACCGAAATGGACATCGGACAGCGGGCCGTTTTGTCCACCGAGCTCGCCGCCGTGTTTGAACTTCTCGAGCGAGCTCCCGCCGTTGCCGCCAAGATTTCCCTCACCGAGAGCGCTCCCATTCTGACCCGCCCCCGCGCCAGGTTGCTGCGACTTTTTCGCGGAACATCCCGCGACCCCCAACGCGACTGCTACGAACAGCAGCGCCGCGGCGCGGCACAGCCGTCCTGAATTACTCCCCAAGCCACCACGACCAGGCTGGTGTTGTATCATCGCCATCATCCTCCGTAAGTGCAGAGATAATTTTAGGGTTGTCTGCCTGCATAATATAGATGCGTGCGCGGCCTTCGCGCATCGAGCTGAACGCGATATAGCGCCCGTCGGGCGACCATGAGGGAGAGGTGCTGCTGCCGCCGCTGGTGAGCCGGGCCGGCTTACCGCCGCCCGTTGGTATCACGTAGATATCGAAATGGCCGCCGTCGCGGCTTTCGTACGCGATCCGGCTCGCGTCGGGTGAGAAGGAGGGCGCGCTGTTGTAGCTGCCCTCGTAGGTCACACGGCGCGCCGCGCCGCCCCCGAGCGGCATCACGTAGATCTGCGGCCGCCCCGAGCGGTCGGAGCAGAAGGCGAGTTGCGCGCCGTCCGGCGAGATCGACGGGTTGACGTTGATCGCGTTGTCGTGCGTCAGCGCCCGGATCCGGTTGCCGGCGCTGTCGAGCAGGTAGAGATTGGTGTAGCCGCCCTGCTCGATCGCCGCCACGATCCGATCTCCTTCGGGCGTGAGCGCTCCGCCCACCATCCGGCCGGAATCGTTCTGGATTCTCACTTCGCGTTTGGCGTTGAGGTCAACCAGGTAGAGCGCCGGCTGATCGCTCTTGTACGAAAGGTAGATCAGATGCTTCGCGCTCTTGTCGAAGTGCGGGAACAGATTGATGGTGGGATTGTTGGTGATCTGGAACATCCCGTCGCCGTCTAGATACGAGACGTAGACCTCCTTGAAGCGGCCGCCGCGGGTCGAGACGAAGGCGAGCTTGGTATCGAACGGGCCGCGCACCCCGGTGACCGCCTTCATCACGGCGTCGGCGAAGCGCCGCGCCATCTCACGCACGTCGCCGGCCGAGCCGACGAACCGCTTGCCCATCATGCGCTGCTGGGTGCTGACGTCGAACAGCATCGCGACCAGCGCGATCTGGGAATCATTGATCTGGACCGAGCCCTTGACCACGAAGTCGGCGTTGATCGAGCTCCAGTCGCCGAAATTGATTTGACCGGCGTCGATACCTGAATTCTGCGGCTTCTCGATATAGGACTGCGGGTCCAGCACCTTGAAATCGCCCGACAGCTCGAGGTTGCGTGTGAGCGTAGCGACGAAGCGGCCCGAGAGCCGCCCCTGGTCGTCGCCGCCAAGGTCCTTGAGCCCCGAAAGCGCGATGTTCGAGACCCGGTTGCCTCCGGTGATGTACATCTTGAGCGGCTGCGCCAGCGCCGGCGCGCTGGCGCACGCGAAACCGATCAGTACAAGTGCAGGGATAAGCCGTCTCATGTTTGCTGGACACCTGTCGCTTAAGAATCGAGCCACCGCTTTATCGCCGCCCGTCGCCGATTGAGCCTAGGATTGCAACTCACCGGGTTTGAACTCCGCCTCCACCCCCTGCTCGAATTGAGAACGATACTTCTCGGGCGGCGGCGGGAATGGCGCCGCGCGCCGGATCGCGCGCACCACCGAGTCGTCGAAGGCGGCGTCGCGCGAACTCTCGAGTACCTTGACCCCGTTCAATTCACCGTTCGGCCCGATGGCGAAGAGCACCGCCGTGCTGAGATCGTTGTTCGTCCCAGGAAAACTCCATGCGTCCTTGATCCGCTTCCTGATGGTCTCGTAGTAGAGCAGAAATTCCGGGTCCTTTTGAATCCCGGCGCTGCCGGTGCCCGGGCCGACACCATAACCCGTCCCGCTGCTCCCCGTGCTTGCCACTACCGGGCCGCGCTCGTTCTCAGGATTAGAACGCGCAGGCGGAATTTTCTTGCTCTCCTTCTCGAGCTCCTCGTGAACCTTCGCGAGCTGCTTGCTCAAGTCGGGCGTCGGCTCGGCTTCCGCGATCATCACGCTCGGCTTGGGCGCGGCCTTGAGCCGGGTCCGCTCCGGATGATGGCGGGCGATGGGGGTGGGGAGCGGGGTCGGCCGTGCGCGATGAGGCCGCGGGGTCGGCCGAGGCGTCGCGCGAGCCGTGTGCCGAGGATGCGGGGTCGCGGTCGGCGTCGGTTCGGGTGGAGGTGGAGGCGGGGTGGCAGTCGGCGTCGGCGTCTGGTTCCGCCGATCGTTGAGCGCAATCGCATTGGGATCGGGCTCGTGCTCGCGCGGCGGAATGATCTTCGACTCGGCTTTCTCCGGCTCCTTCCGGGGCTCGTGCCGCGCGCTCTTGCGATGGGAGAGCGGCGGCAGCGGATGCGTCCCGAGGTCGCCGGCCGGCAGGTTATCGAGAATTTGTACCGTGTAAGCAGGAGGCTCGACCCGGCTCACGCGCAGGAACTGCGGCAGCAGGAAGAGAAACAGCACGACCAGCCCCGCGTGGACCAGCGCCGAGGCGGAGATCGCTGCGAAATAGCCCAGGCGCCGCTGGCCGCCGTTAAGGTCCGGACGTGCCACTGGCGCGCTCGCCCGGCGTAGCGCCCGCTTCGTCCGCCGCCGGCATTTCGGTCACCAAGCCGACCTTGTCGATCCCGGCCGCCTTGATCGCAGCCATCGCCGACACCACTTCACCATAGGCGACACCCTGGTCGGCGCGGATGAAGACCTCGCGGTCGGGACGCTCCCTGGCGATCGCGCGCAGCTTCCCGGTCAGCTCATCGCGCGTCATCTGGGTGTCATTCAGGTAGATCCCGTTGTTGCGCGTCACCGAGACTACGAACTGCTCTTCCTTGCCGGGCAGCCCCTCGGCTTTGACCCGCGGCAGCGCGACCTGCACGCCCTGCTGAATGATCGGCGCCGTGATCATGAAGATCAGCAGCAGCACCAGCATCACGTCGACCAGCGGCGTGACGTTGATTTGCGAGACCAGCTGGCCGCGTTGTCCGGGTTCAAAGGCCATCGCGCAACCGCCTACGACAGGAAATGACGCTCCGCGATATTCAGGAATTCAGAGACGAAGTTGCCCATCTCGATATCCAGCTCGCGCACCTTGGCGCTGAGATGGTTGTAAAGCGCCTGCGCCGGTATCGCCGCGATGAGGCCGCCCAGCGTGGTGATCAAGGCCTCGGCGATGCCAGGCGCGACCGCCTGGATGTTCGAGGTATGGGCCGCCGATAGTCCCATGAAGGCGGTCATGATGCCCCACACCGTGCCGAGCAGCCCGATGAAGGGGCAGGTCGAGGCGGTGGTGGCGAGGAACGGCAGGCCGGCCTCGAGCTTGGTCAATTCGACGTTCTGCTGGCGTTTCATCGCGCGGCTGACGTTTTCGACGCCGCCGAGATCGGTCGAGAAGCCGCTCTCGGCGCCGACCGCCTGGCGCTTGGCGCGCGTGAGTTGCAGCAGTTCCTGGTAGCCGGCGCGAAAGACCTGCGCTACGGGGCTGCGCTTGAGCCCCACGCTGGCGGTGTGGATCGCGGCGAGGTTCTTGGATTCCCAGAAAATCGAGATGAAACGTTCGGATTCGCGCCGCGCGTAGGAGATCTGGCTGAACTTGTAGAGGATGATTCCCCAGCTTACGACCGAGAAGAAGACCAGCAGCGCCAGAATCCCCTGCACGAAGAGACCCGTGCCAAGGATCAGGTCCGTCACCCCCGCCCCGCTGCCGCTAAGCTCGTGAAACATAAACCCCGCCGAAACGAATCAATTATACGGATTCGTCCACGATCTGAAACAGGCTGCAAAAGGCGCCAAGATTTGCCGTAAAGGCCGCGGCTCGTCTATAAAACAAACATTGCCCGGCACGCGCCGATTCCCCGAAGCGGACAACGCGTTACCGCGCATCGGTACCGATGCGGGTATCGGTCGCGACGCCCCATCGAGATCTCCGCGGGCGTCCCGCCTAACATCCGGGATGGATTGTGCTACCGTTTTCTCCAAGGTTGGGCTCGGATGGCTCGGGTTTTGCCTAAAGCCTTCTCGAAGCATCTCAAGTTCAAGGAGGAACGGACCAGTGGCGGCCAGGATCGCTATCAACGGGTTCGGCCGGATTGGCCGGATGTTTCTGCGCGCGGCGCTCGACAACCAGGAGCTGGAGGTGGTGGCGGTCAACGACATCACCGACGCCGCGACGCTCGCCCATCTCCTGAAATATGACTCGGTCCACGGTCCGCTCAGCCAGCAGGTCAAGGCCGCGGGCAATCAGATCACGATCGATGGGCATGCCATCACGGTGCTCGCCGAGCGCGACCCGGCGAAACTCCCGTGGTCGAAGATGGGCGTGCAGATGGTGGTCGAATCGACCGGGCTCTTCACCAAGCGCGAAAAGGCCGCCGCCCATCTCGAGGCCGGTGCGCGCAAGGTGATAATCAGCGCGCCGGGCGACAATGCCGACGTCACGCTCTGCATGGGCGTCAACCACGACGCCTACGATCCTCAAAAGCATCACGTGATCTCCAACGCCTCATGCACCACCAATTGCCTGGCGCCGATCGCCAAGGTGCTGCACGAGAGCTTCGGGATCGTGCATGGCCTGATGACTACCGTGCACTCCTACACCGGCGACCAGAATCTGGTCGACGGACCCCATAGCGATCTCCGCCGCGCGCGCGCCTCGGCGCTCTCGATGGTGCCGACCTCGACCGGGGCGGCCCGGGCGATTGGCCTGGTGCTGCCGGCTCTCAAAGGCAAGCTCGATGGGATCGCGATCCGGGTGCCGACCGCGAACGTTTCGGTGGTCGATTTGACCGCGGTGCTCGCTCGCGCGACCGACGTCGGTGGCGTGAATGGCGCGATGAAGGCGGCGGCCGAGGGCCCGCTCAAGGGCATCCTCGCCTACAGCGACCTGCCGCTGGTCTCGGTCGATTTCAATGGAAATACCCACTCGTCGATTCTCGACGCGCCGCTGACCAAGCTGATCGACGGCAAGCTGGTCAAGGTTTTCTCATGGTACGACAACGAATGGGGCTACTCGTGCCGGCTGGCCGACGTGACTGCGTTCATCGCCTCTAGATCTTAGACATCGGGCGCGCGTCGAGGTCAGCGGTTTTATCGTCATGAAGATCATCCCGGTCTCGGAGCTCGAAGTCGCGGGCAAGCGCGTGCTGGTGCGCTGCGATTTCAACGTCCCTTTAAAGGAGGCTGAAATCACCGATCCGACCCGTATCGACGCGAGCCTCGAAACGATTCGCTACATCATGCAGCATGGCGGCAGCGCGATCCTTTGCTCGCATCTTGGCCGTCCCAAAGAACGCAGGCCCGAGTTGAGTCTCAAGCCGGTGGCCGCCTACCTGACCGGGGTGCTTGGGCGCAAAGTCGCCCTGGCACCCGATTGTATCGGCGAGGTGACGGGCCGGATGATCGAGATGCTGCCGATGGGCGAGGCGCTGCTGCTCGAGAACCTGCGCTTCCATCCGGAGGAAGAGGCTAACCTGGCGGATTTCGCGCACGAGCTGGCGCGCGGTAAGAACGTCTACGTAAACGACGCTTTCGGCACGGCGCATCGGGCGCACGCCTCGACCGTCGGGGTGGTGGCGTTCATCCCGGAGCGCGCGGCGGGGTTCCTGATGGTGCGCGAGCTCGCAGCGTTGCACGCTTTCACCGATAATCCGGAGCGTCCGCTGGTTGCGATTCTCGGCGGCGCCAAGGTCTCGGACAAAATCGGCGTGATTCGCAACCTCCTGGCCAAGGTCAACGCGCTGCTGATCGGCGGGGCGATGGCCTATACGTTCCTGAAGGCGCGCGGAATCGCGGTCGGGCGCTCGCGGGTCGAGGACGACAAGCTCGAGCTCGCCCTGCAGTTGATGAGCGAGGCGGCCAATCGCCAGGTCAAGTTCGTGCTGCCGGTCGACCATCTGGTGGCACCCGCTCCCGAAGCGGGCGCGACTGCGCAATCCGTGGTGCAGATTCCGTCCGAGATGATGGGGCTCGATATCGGGCCGCGCACCGTCGACGATTTTATCGAGCGGCTCGGCTCCGCGAAGACCGTCATATGGAACGGGCCCTTGGGATTCTTTGAGCATGAGGCGTTCGCCAACGGCACGCTGCGCGTCGGCGCGGCGATCGCGAATCTATCCGGCGCAAAAACTATCATCGGTGGCGGCGATACGGCCGCCGCGCTCGGGCATCAGCCGTGGTCGTCGCACTTCACCCATATCTCGACCGGCGGCGGCGCGACACTCGAATATCTCGAGGGCAAGGAGTTGCCGGGCGTGAAAGCGCTGGAGGTTTGAATGCGTCGCAAGCTCATCGCCGGAAACTGGAAGATGAATCTCACCGCGAACGACGCGCGTGCGATGGTCGCGGAACTGCGCAAGCAAATCGATCCGCTCGCGGCGCAGCTCGCCAAGGATCGGGATTTGCTGATCGCTCCCGCGGCGATCGCCATCCCGGCTCTTGCGCAGGCGCTCGCGGGCTCGTCGATCGCGCTCGGCGCGCAGAACCTCCATTGGGAAGATAGCGGTGCGTTCACCGGCGAGGTCTCGGCGCCGATGCTGAAGTCGTTCGGCGTGACCCACGTCATCATCGGGCATTCGGAACGCCGTCACGCGTTCTTCGAGACCGATCAGTTCGTCAACAAGAAAATGGCCTGCGCGCTGAAGCATCGCCTCATCCCCATCATGTGCGTGGGCGAGACTCTGCAGGAACGCGAAGCCGGCAAGACCGTCGAAGTGATCATGCGCCAAATGGAAAACGGCCTTTCGGGAATTGGGGCCGAGGCCGCCGCGACAGTGGTTATCGCCTACGAGCCGGTATGGGCCATCGGCACCGGCAAGACCGCGACGCCGGAGCAGGCGCAATTGGTACACGGCTCGATTCGCGAATTTTTGAGCGATTCATGGGGAACGGCAGCGGCGGCGGAAACCCGCATCCTCTATGGCGGCAGCGTCACGCCCGACAACATTGACTCGATCCTGGCGAAACCCGATATTGACGGGGCTTTAGTCGGCGGGGCAAGCTTAAAGGCTGACTCGTGCGCAAAGCTCTTTCGCGCGGGCGCATAGTCAATATTCTTTGATGGTTCAGCGTTAATGGTTCAGGTCGTAATCGCAGTTCATATTTTGGTGTGCGTCACGCTGGTGATTCTGATCCTCCTCCAGCAGGGCAAGGGCGCCGAGGTCGGCGCGGTTTTCGGAGGCTCCAGCAACACCGTTTTCGGTGCTAGCGGCGCGGGCAACGTGCTGACGCGCGCGACCAGCGGGCTCGCGGTGTTGTTCTTCGCGACCTCGCTGTATCTTGCATATACCTCGTCGCAGCGGGCATCGGGCAGCATTTTCGGCAGCGGCTCGAGCGTGATGTCCAAGCATCCGGCGAAGGTTCCATCGGCGCCGAATTCGGGTGAGGCTAATCCCGCGCCGAATTCGAATCCGTTGATGCCGAATGCGGAGCCTAATACGGGAGCGCCAATTCCTCCCGCTCCTGCGACGAACAAGTAACCCTCGTCAGCGCGAGCTGACTGCTTCGCGATAGCGTGCGCGGGTGGTGGAATGGCAGACACGCCAGTTTGAGGGGCTGGTGGTAGTGATAC
>JBGPMT010000126.1:0-8523 GCA_041487135.1 Binataceae bacterium (SeqCode)
AGCGCATACACCGGAATCGGCGCCGCGCGGCACGCGGCGCCGAGGGACTCGGCGCCGCGTGCCGTGCCGTAGCTCGCCGGCTTCGACAGCGGCAAAAACACCGGCCCGTAGACCACAAAGTCGGCGCCCGCCGACGACGCGCGCGCCACTTCCGGGCTGCTGTGGGTCGACACGCCGATAAGCCGCGACTCTCCGATTAGCGAGCGCGCCTCCTCGGGCGCGAATGAATCGGCCGGCAGATGGACGCCGTCGGCATCGCAAGCCATCGCCACGTCGATCCGGTCGTTTACCAAAAACGGCGCGTCGTAGCGCGCGCACAGCTCCCGCAGCCGGATGGCCAACTCGTACAACGCACCGCCATCGAGGTCCTTTTCGCGCAACTGGATAGCGATCGAGCCCGGCCGGTCGGACGAGGCCGCGAGCGCCTGCTCACAGGCGCCATAAAGATCGCCGGATCGGACCAGCTTCCGATCGGTAATCAGGTAGAGCCGAAACCTGACTTCCCGGCGCGCGCGGGTGGCCAAGGCGCTAGCGAATCAGGCCGCTCAGCGGGCTCGATGCGGAGGCATAGAGGCGCTGCTCGATGCGGCCCGAGAGATAAGCCAGCCGTCCGGCCTCGACCGCCAGTTTCATCGCGGTCCCCATCGCGATCGGATCCTTCGCACACGCGATCGCGCTGTTGATCAGGATCCCGTCGCATCCGGATTCCATCGCTTCCGCCGCGTCGGAGGCGGTTCCGACTCCCGCATCCACGATCACCGGCACCTTGGCCTGTTCGATAATGATGCGCAGATTGTAGGGGTTGCGGATGCCGAGTCCCGAACCGATCGGCGCGGCCAGCGGCATCACCGCGGCGCAGCCGATTTCCGCCAGTTTGAGGCACGCCACCGGGTCGTCCGTGATATACGGCAGAACGATGAAGCCCTCCTTGACCAGCACCCGCGCCGCCTCGATGGTCGCCACCACGTCCGGGAACAGCGTCTGTTGATCGCCGATAACCTCGAGCTTCACCATGTTGCCGACGCCCATCTCGCGCGCCAGGCGGCAGGTGCGAATCGCCTCTTCGGCCGTGTAGCAGCCGGCGGTGTTGGGCAGAATCTGGTAGCGGGCCGGATCGATAAATTCGAGCAGATTTTCCTTGCTGCGGTCGGTGATGTTCACGCGGCGCACCGCGACCGTGACGATCTCCGCGCCGCTCGCCTCGACCGCCGCGCGGGTCTCGGCAAAATCGCGATACTTGCCGGTTCCGACTATCAGGCGCGACTTGAATGTCCTGCCACCCAAAACCAGCGGTGTGTCCTGCATCTTGAGTCCTTCGACGGCCTGGGCGTTACCGCCCGCTTATCCGCCTCCTACGAAATTCACGATCTCGACCCGATCGCCGGCCGCGAGCACCGTGCCCTCATACTCGGCTTTCGGCACCACGCGATGGTTGATCTCGACCGCGATACGCGCCGGCTTCATCCCCAACCGCTTGATCAGATCGGCGAGCTGCATACGACCGTTGAGTTCGTATCGTTCGCCGTTCACGAGGATTTCGCTCGAGCTCACAGCCTCTGCGGCCATCGGCCGCTCCGTGTCGATTCGGGAAGCCCTTGCGAGAACGGGGGTGCGATCTGGCAGGACGGCTTCCCTACGCCGGCATTACCCGGATCAGGTTCAAGGGGTTCTCTCGATGAGGTCTCAGTGCGTTTCCGCACACCCCCAGCCTGGGATGATCTATATCAAAGCGCCGCCGGGAGTGTCAAAAATGCCTTTTTATTGACTGCCTGAGCGGGCGATGGTTATCTGAACGCTCACAGGCCCGTTTTGCGGCAGCTCGATGGATACCACGGACCAATTCAGTCATCGGGCTGTCGCCGAAATCGACCTTGCCGCGCTGCGTATCAATTATCGCCTGCTCGCAAGCCTCGCGCGCGATGCCGACATGATGGTGGTCGTCAAGGCCGACGCTTACGGCCACGGCGCGGTCGCTGTCTCACGCGCGCTGGCCGAGGAGGGATGTAACCACTTCGGCATCGCCACCGTCTCTGAGGCGCGCGAACTGCGGGCCGCGGGGAGCCGCGACCGGATCTATCTGCTCGGCGGCCTGTTCGCCGATGACGCGCGCGAGATCGTCGAACTCGACCTGACCCCGTTCGTTTTCGATACTGACTCGATTCACTCCATCGGCGCGGCCGCCGCGGGACTTGGCCGCCGCAACTTCCCGGTTCATCTGAAACTCGATACCGGTGCGACCCGCCTCGGCCTGCGCCTCGATGAACTCGATAGCGCAATCGAACAGCTGCGGCGCGAGCGCAGCCTTACGCTCGAGGGTGCAAGCACGCTGCTCGCCAGCGCCCACGATCCCGCAAGTCCGGTCACCGATCGCCAGCTCGCCGAATTCGCCGAAGCTTTGCGCCGCCTGGCCGCGGCGGGATTTGCGCCGCCTGTTACCCATGTCGCCAATTCCGCGGCGCTCGTGCTGCGCGCCGATACCCATCGCAACCTCGTCCGCCCCGGGCTGGCGATCTACGGCCTGCCCCCGGTCCCGGCGGTCGCCGAGCGCGTTGCGCTGCATCCCGTGATGACCTTCAAGACGCGCGTCCTGCAGACCAAGCGCGTCGGCGCCGGAGTGGGCGTGAGCTACGGCCATACCTTCGTCACGCAGCACGCCAGCACGATCGGCGTGCTCGGGGTCGGCTATGCCGATGGCTACCGGCGCGGCCTCCAGCATGGCGGCGAGGTGTTGATTCGCGGGCGGCGTGCGCCGGTGGTCGGCGCGGTCTGCATGGATCTCACGATGGTCGACCTGACCGCCATTCCCGACGCGCGTGCCGGTGACGAGGTGATATTATGGGGTGCGAGCGGCGGCGAGAGCATCAGCGTCAACGACGTCGCGCGCCTCGCGCAGACCATCTCCTACGAAATGCTCTGCACGGTGGGCCGGCGCGTCGCGCGCGTCTACAGGAACTGACGGAACCGCAACTTCATGGACATCGACGATAGAACCATCCGGCGGGCGCTGCTCGGAGTCTCGGACAAGAACGGGCTGGTCGAGCTCGCCGCGGCGCTGGCCGAACTCGGCGTCGAGATGCTCTCCACCGGCGGCACCCGGGCGACGCTCGAGCGCGGCGGAATCAAGGTCCGGCCGGTCGAGCAGTTCACCGGTTCGCCCGAGATGCTCGACGGGCGCGTGAAAACGCTCCATCCGAAGATTCACGGCGGCATCCTGGCCCGCCGCGGCCTCGAAAGCCATCGGCGCGAGATGGAAGCCTACGGCATCGAGCCGATCGACCTGGTGGTGGTCAATTTTTATCCCTTCGAGCAGACCGTCGCGCGCGAAGACGCGGGCCTCGAGGACGCGATCGAGAACATCGACATCGGCGGGCCCGCGCTGGTGCGGGCTGCCGCCAAGAATTACGCCGACGTGGCGGTGGTGGTCGACCCCGGCGACTATCCGGCGCTGATCGACGAGCTCAAGGCTCTCAAGGGCGCGCTCTCGCTCAAGACCCGATGGCACCTCGCGCGCAAGGCATTCGCGCGCGTGACCGCCTACGATTGCGCGATCTCGAACTACCTCGCCACCCGCTTGGACGGCGAGCGGAGGCCGCTCGGTGAAACCTTCAGCCTCTCGCTGCCGCTGGCCCAGACCCTGCGCTACGGCGAGAACCCCCATCAGAGCGGCGCGCTCTACGGCGACTTCCCGCGCATCGCGGAGCAACTGCACGGCCGCGAGCTCTCCTTCAATAACGTCATCGATATCAGCTCGGCGGCTAACCTGATCCTCGAGTTCGATGACTATCGCGACGCGGTGGTGGCGATCCTCAAGCACAACACGCCCTGCGGAGTCGGCGTGGGTGAAACCCTCAAGGCCGCGTGGGACAAGGCGTTCGCGACCGATCCCGACTCGCCCTTCGGCGGCATCATCGTGACCAACCGCGCGTGGGACCTCGAATTCGCGCGGCTGGTCGATGAGCTGTTCACCGAAGTCCTGATCGGACCCGACTACGGTCCGGGAGTGCTCGATTTTCTGCGCAAGAAAAAGAACCGGCGCGTGATGCGGTTCAACCCGGCGGCGCTCAGGCGCGACGAGCTCGACGTGCGCCATGTAATCGGCGGGCTCCTGGTGCAGACGCCCGACCTCTCGCGCGAGGACCCGCGCCAGGGGCGGATTGTGACCAGGCGCGCTCCGAGCGAGGCCGAGTTGCGCGCGATGGACTTCGGGATTCGCGTCTGCAAGCACGTCAAGTCCAACGCGATCGTGTTCGTCAAAGACGATCGCACGCTGGCGGTCGGCGGCGGCGCGACCTCGCGGATCGATCCGCTCTATGCGGCGCGCGAGAAAGCGGCGCGCCTCAAGATTCCTCTCTACGGATCGGTCCTGGTTTCGGAAGCGCTGTTCCCGTTTCCCGACGGCCCGACGCTGGCGGCCGAGGCGGGCGCCACCGCGATCGCACAGCCCGGCGGCGCGCTGCGCGATCGCGAGGTGATCGAGGCGGCCGACGCGCACGGGCTGGCGATGGTCTTCACCGGGGTCCGTCATTTTCGCCATTAGGCGACGGCGCCGATGAAAGTCCTGGTCATCGGCAAGGGCGGCCGCGAGCATGCGCTATGCTGGCGGCTCAGCCAGAGCCCCTCGGTTCGCGAGCTCTACTGCGCCGGCGGCAACCCCGGAATCGATCAGCTCGCGCGGCCGGTGGCGATCGCCTCTACCGATATCGCGGCGCTCGCCGAGTTCGTCGCCGGCAATAAGATCGACCTCACCGTGGTCGGTCCCGAGGAGCCGCTGGCGGCCGGGATCGTCGATGAATTTGAAAAACGCGGGCTTAGAATTTTCGGACCGACCCGAGCCGCCGCCGAGCTCGAAGCGAGCAAGACCTTTGCGAAAACCGTGATGCGCCGCGCGGGCGTGCCGACCGCGGATTTCGAGAGCTTCACCGACGCCGACGCGGCGCGCCGCTTTGTTGCGGGCCGCGCCGGCCGGCCGATGGTCGTGAAGGCCGACGGGCTCGCGTTCGGCAAAGGCGTCACCGTCTGTCACGACCGCCAGAGCGCGCTCGCAGCGATCGGGGAAGCGATGGAATCGGGCCGCTTCGGCGAGGCCGGGCGGCGGGTCGTGATCGAGGAGTTTCTGAGCGGCGAGGAAGTTTCGTTTTTCGCGCTCTGCGACGGTGAAAATGCCGCGCCGCTCGGGCTGGTGCAGGACCATAAGGCGATCTTCGACAACGACCAGGGACCGAACACCGGCGGGATGGGCGCCTACTCGCCGCTGCCGCATTACGATGCGAGCTTCGAGAGCCGCGCGATGCGCGAAGTCGTCGAGCCGACGATCGCCGCGATGCGCGCGATGGGTATCCCGTACCGAGGCGTGCTGTACGCGGGACTGATAGTCAGCGGCGAGCGGATAAATGTTCTCGAGTTCAACGTCCGGTTTGGCGACCCCGAATGCCAGGCGCTGATGATGCGCTTCTCGGAAGACCTCGCCGAAGCCCTGATGGCCGCGGCCGAGGGCCGGATTCGCGACGCCGCGGTGCGCCTCTCGCCGAAGAGCGCCGTCGCCCTGGTGCTGGCCTCGGGCGGCTACCCGGGCGACTACCGCAAGGGGCTTGCGATCAACGGACTGGAGCGGATCGAAGGCAAAGAGCCGTCGGAGCTCAAGGTAAAATGGGCCTTGCAACGGATTCGCGTGAAGGTTTTCCACGCCGGGACCGCGCTCGAAAACGGCCGGCTGGTGACCGACGGCGGCCGCGTGCTGACGGTCACGGCGATGGCGGACGATCTTCGGACGGCGGTTGACAGCGCCTACCAGGCCGCGGATCTGATCGAGTTCGAAGGCAAGCATCTCCGGCGCGATATCGCGCGTCGCGGCCTCCAGAGCCGCGGCGTTGGGGAATCGCGGCCGAGCAAGAACGACGATTGACAGCATAGGATGCAGACCGGTTCGCCAGTCGAAGATCGCGAGCATGCCGCGCTCGCGCGCGCGGTGCAGGCCCTGCACGGCGGCGAGGTGATCGTCTATCCCACCGAAACGTTCTACGGTCTGGGCGTCGACTTCTCGGTTCGCGGCGCGCTCGACCGCCTGTTCGCGATCAAGGCCCGCGAGCCCGGCAAACCGATCGCATTGATAGCGGCGAATCTCGAGATGGCGTTCAGCGTGGCGCGCGAGGTGCCGCCGGCCGCGCGCCGGCTCGCCGAAAGATTCTGGCCCGGTCCGCTCACGCTGGTCATGCCGGCCGCTCCGGGATTACCCGCCGCCCTGGTCGGGCCGGATGGCGGGGTCGGCGTCCGCGTTTCGCCCCATCGCGTCGCCCGCGCGCTCGCAGCGGCGCTTGGACGCCCGGTCACCGCGACCAGCGCGAATCTCGCCGGCGCGTCGCCGGCGCGTACGATCGTCGAGGCCCGCGCGACCTTCGAAAATCGGGTTGCAGTCTACCTCGAGGGCGGTACGATGAGTGCCGGTGCGCCGAGCACGATCGTGGCCTTCGAGGGATCGCGGCTACGACTGCTGCGAGCCGGCGCGATCAGCGAAGCGCGGCTGCTCGAGAATCTAAAGTGACGCTTTAAGATGGACGGCCTTGGTCGGCGTATCGAACCGTTTCGCGGCCTGCTCTATAACCTGAGCCGGTCGGGCCCGCTGCGCGAGGTTATCGCGCCGCCATACGACTTGATCGATCCCGCGATGCAGGAGCGGCTCTATCAGCGCAGTCCCTACAACATCGTGCGCGTGGAGCTGGCGCGCGATCCGGATCGCTACGAGGCCTCGGCGCGGGCGCTGAAGGAGTGGATTCAAAACGGTGTCCTGACCAGGCCGGCGCGCCCCGCGATCTATCTCTATCAACAGCGCTTCTCGGTCGAGGGACGGACGCTTACGCGCACCGGCTTCATCGTCCGGCTCAGGCTCGAAAGGTTCGCATCTGGCCGCATCCGGCCTCATGAACGAACCTTCCCCGCCCCCAAGGAAGATCGGCTGCGGTTGCTCACCGCGACTGAAACGAACATCAGCTCGATCTTCGGGCTCTACGCGGGAAAGCATCCGGAGCTTGACGCGCTGCGCACCCGGGTCGCGGCGCGCGAACCGCTGCTGTCGGCGACCGATGATCTCCAGATCGAAAATGAACTGCGTGCCATCACCGACGCCAGCGAGATCAAGTCGATACAGGACGCGCTGGACACGCCGCGAATCCTGATCGCCGACGGGCATCATCGTTACGAGACTGCGCTCGAGTATCGCCATCGCCGTCGCGCGGCCGACGGCGATCCCGCGGACGCGCGCCCGTATGACTATGTATTGATGACCCTGGTGGCGTGGGACGATCCGGGGCTCGTGATCCTGGCGACGCATCGCGTAGTGAAGCGGCTTGGAGCCGAAGCGCTTTCCTCGTTCGCCGATCGCGCCGGAGAGCTGTTCGAGATCGAGGAAATCAGCGATCGCGATCGGCTTCGCGAGCGGTTGAAGGACGCGGGTCGCGGCGCGATCGGTGTCGCATTGAGGAATGAGCCGGCCCTGCGATTGTTGCGCCTGAAACATCGCGCGACTTTGGAATCGATCTTGCCCGGCACGCCATCGGCAGTCCGCGAGCTCGAGGTCTCTATCCTGCACGGCGCCATCCTCGAACGGATCTTCGGCATCGGACCGGAGCAAGTTCGCGCCGGTGGAAATATCGAGTACACCATCGACTTCGATGGCGCGCTCAACGCGGTCGCGCGCGGCGAAGCGGACGGCGCTTTCCTGATGAATCCGCCATCGATCCTCGATGTCGAGCGGGTCAGTGATGCGGGTGCGACGATGCCTGAGAAATCGACCTACTTCTTCCCCAAACTCGCCACCGGCCTGGTCATGAACCCGGTTTACGACTGAGGTGAAAACGCTTGTCCTGGTACGTCACGGTGAGACCGAGGGCAATTCCAGTGTCCGCTACCACGGGGATACGGACGTCAGTCTGTCAGAGTTCGGACGCGCCCAGATGTGCGCTGCACGTAGCGCGCTGCAGAGCAGCTTAGCCGGGCCGCCCGGGCCGATTTTCGCTAGTCCACTCAGCCGCGCGCTCGAAAGCGCACGGCTCCTGGCGGATACCGCTTGCCGAGTGACCGTCATCGAGGAATTCCGAGAAATTCATTTCGGCCTGTTCGAGGGATTGACCGCCGAGGAGATTCGCGATCGCTATCCGGACGAGTATCGGCGCTGGACTCGCGATCCCTTGGCGCCCGATTTTACCTTTCCCGCGGGCGAAAACCGGCGCGCCTTCACCGCCCGCGTGGAGCTCGGCCTCGAACGGGTGCTCGCGCTTTGGGATCGCTCCGCCGCACCCGGTGCATATGCGCTACTGGTCGCACATCGTGGAGTGATCCGCACTATCGTGAATCGACTGACGGGTGCCGAACCGCTGGTCGAACTGGGATCGATCCAGATTCTGCATTGCGATTCGGATTGGCGTCCGGAGCGCCTTGACATTGTCGATCACCTGCCCATGGTCTGAACCGTCACCTCAGATCCGGCGCAGCACGCCCCACCATCGCCCGTAACATCTTCCGATCGGCTTG
>JBGPMT010000127.1:0-8489 GCA_041487135.1 Binataceae bacterium (SeqCode)
CGCCGCTGCCGCTCCGATCACACCATCGTGCTGTTCAATTCCTACGCGTTCACCTTCGGCTTCCTGCCAGCCGTGCTGATCATCTTCGGATTGCTCGCGCAGTCGGGCCGCCTGCGCGCCACCGCGGCGTTCATCATCGTGGCCTCGCTGTTCTTCTACGGATGGTGGAACTGGCGCTACCTGTTTCTGTTCGGGTTCTCGGTTGGCTTCAACTACCTGTGGTCGCTGATTCTGACGCCCGCGAGCGCGGGGAGCGCGGCGGCGGGGCGCAGTCCGAGGGCCCGGCGCGTCCTGCTCGGGATCGGAGTGGCCGTCAACGTCGGGTTGCTCGGCTACTTCAAGTACCGCAACTTCCTGGTGAGCAGCGCGGGCGCGGCGCTCGGCACGCATTGGAACCTGCCGCCGCTGGTGCTGCCGCTGGCGGTCTCGTTCTTCACCTTCGAGCAGATCACTTACCTGTCGGCGGCCTACGGCGGCGAGCCCGGCACCGGAGATTTCATCAGCTACTGCATGTTCATCGCGTTCTTCCCGCATCTGATCGCCGGGCCGATCGTGCGTTACAGCGAAATCTATCCGCAGTTCAACCGCTACACCCGCTTTAAGCTCACGGCGGCGAACCTGAGCGACGGCCTGATGATCTTCGCCATCGGCCTGTTCAAGAAAGTGATAATCGCGGATACCTTCCGCGATATCGTCGATCCGATCTTCACCCATCCCGGCCCGGTCTCGTTCGGCGACTCGTGGGGCGCGGCGCTGGGCTTCGCGCTGCAGATCTATTTCGATTTCTCCGGCTACTCGGACATGGCGATCGGCCTCGCGCGGATGTTCGGGGTGCGATTTCCCGAGAACTTCGATTCGCCATACAAAGCGCGCGACCTGATCCAGTTCTGGCGCAAATGGCATATCACGCTATCGTTCTTCCTGCGCGACTATCTCTACATCCCGCTGGGCGGTAATCGGCGCGGCGAGCTGCGTCACTACCTGAACCTGATGATCACGATGGTGCTCGGTGGTCTGTGGCACGGCGCCAACTGGACCTTCGTGACGTGGGGGACGCTGCACGGCCTGGGGCTCGCGCTGAACCATGCGCGGCGCAAGGCGGCGTGGCAGCTTCCCGACGCTGCCGCATGGGCGCTCACGTTCGTGTTCGTCACCATCGCGTGGGTCTTCTTCCGCGCCGCGACTTTCCGCGAGGCGGCGTTCTTGCTGCGCGGGATGGTGGGGCTCGCGGGCGGCGCCGGACTGGTGCACAAGTATTCGATCGGCTTTCACGAGTTCGTGCGGATCGCGATCGCGCTCGGGATCGTGCTGTTCTGCCCCAACCGTCAGGCGATAATGAATTACCAGTGGCGCAACGACTACCTCTACGCCGGGGCGTTCGCGATCCTGATGGCCGCGGCCACGATGACGATGGCCAATCCGCCGCCCTTCATCTACTTCCAGTTCTGAGCGGCCGGCGGGGGCGATGAAACGCCGGCTCGTCCTGATGCTCGCGATGGCCGCCGTGCTGATCGTGTGCGGCGCGCTCGCGAACTACCTGCTCAATCCCTACGGCGTCTGGAGCACGACGCTCGTCGACCCGGTCTTTCGCAAACCCAAGGACGAGCACGTCGCGCTGCCCTACGCGATCCGTCGCGCCGACCTCTCGACCCTGCTGGTCGGGACCTCGCGGGTGGTGTTCGGGATGCGGATCGACAGCCTGGCCGCCAACGGGTTCGTCAACGCCGGAATCCGGGCGGCCAGCCTGCGCGAGTCATGCGCGATCGTGACTTCGGCGCTGGCCAACCCACATCTCAAACGGATCGTGTGGGAGCTCGACTTCTTCCAGTTCAACCGCCGCTGGGACCCGGCCAACCCGGAGTTCGATCGGCGGATGAGCGGCGGGCTGGGCCCACTGGTCGGCGACGCGCTCTTGAGCCGGGCGGCGCTGGACAACGGGATCGCCGATCTGAAGCGGATGCTGCGCGGCCGCGCGCGGCTGCCGGACACGGCCCGGACGGAAGTGCCGTGGCCGCCCGAGGTGATCTGCCACGAGTATGCGGCGCAGCTTGGCCGCGGCCTGGTCCGGACGCCGGCCCCGGCGATCGTCCGGCAGATCTCCGTCAATATGCCGAACTACCAGAACTATCGCTTCTCGGAGAGCTTCTGGGAGCTCTTCCGTACTACTGTCGGCAGCGCGGAACGGCGCGGCGTCGAGGTGATCCTGTTCGTGCCGCCGATGAGCGAGTATGAACTGGAAGTGATCCGGCGCGCCGGCAACTGGGATGAGTTCGACCGCTGGAAGCGCAGGCTGGTGACGGTCGGGCCGGTCAGCGATTTCTCCGGTTACAACCGGCTGGCGCGGGCCGACGACTATTACAACGACGTGATGCATCACAAGACGCCGATCGGGGAGAGCCTGCTGCGTATCCTGCTCCGGATGCCGGCGCCGGCGTGTTATGGGATCGGCGAAGATCTGCGCGCCGGCGCTATCCATCTGAACGGGCGCGATATCGACCAATCGATCGTGGCCCAGGATCGGATGATGCGCGAGGCGTCGATGGAAGATTCGCGCTACGGGCAGTTGGCCGAGCTCGCGCTCAAGGACCAACGCGCGCGGATCCACGCGAGGCAGCAGGCGGCCGTTCTTCCGTGAGGGCGGCGCGCAAGGAGGCCGGGAGATGGCAGCTCAAGCGGATACGGCGGAAAAGGATCTCTTCCCGCGTTTTTCCCGGGCCGAGTTCGAGCGGCGGCATAACGCGATGCGCGAGGCGATGGACCGCGAGCGGCTCGACGCGATGCTGGTCTACGGAGTGCCGGGATCGGTCGAGATTTCCTACCTGATAAACTACGTACCGCTGAGCCCGTGCTGGCTGATCTTTCCGCGCCGCGGCGAGCCGACGGTCTTCCTGCATTTCTACAACCATATCTTTTGCACCCGCGCCCAGGCGATCATCGACGACATCCGCGCCTATCGCTCGCCGGCCACCGAGACGGTCGCCGATCATCTGCGCCAGCGCGGGCTTGCCAACCGGCGCATCGGCGTGGTCAGCCTCAACTGGGTTTCCCACAACGATTTCATCGATCTTCAGCGCCGGCTCCCCGAGGCGAGTCTGTCTGATTTCGGCGGTCCATTTACCGCCATCCGCTGGGTCAAGAGCGAAGAGGAAATGCCGTTCGTGCGGCGCAGCGGCTACCTGACCGATCTGACCTGCGAGGCGCTGGAACGGGAGCTCAGGCCGGGGCTCTCGGAGTTCGATATCAGGTCGATCGTGGTCGGCGCTTTCGAGCGGCACGAGAGCGACCCAGGCATCCACTTCATCGCGAGCACCAGCATGATCGAGCCCGATCGCTGCGTGCCGTGGCAGCGCCCCACGCCGCGCACGATCACGCGGGGCAGCGTAGTGATAACCGAGATCACGGTCAGCTACTGGGGCTATTCAACGCAGATCCATCGGCCGTTCGCGATCGGCGAGGAGCCCACGCCGCTTTATCGACAGCTCTTCGACGTGGCCTACGAGTGCTACGAGTCGGTCCGGCGCATCTGCAAGCCGGGCACCAGCAGCGAAGAGATCGTGGCGGCGACCGCATGCATCGAGGAGCGCGGCTTCACCACCTATGACAGCGTGTTCCACGGGGAGCGCGGCAAATTTCCGGAGCTCGGCACGCGCTCCGCATGGCATCAGCTCGAGCCCTGGCGGCTCCAGGAAAACATGGTGCACGTCATCCAGCCGAACCCGGTCACTCGCGATCATCGGGCGGGATTGCAGTTGGGCGCGGCGGTGATCGTCAGGCCCGCGGGCG
Source organism: Binataceae bacterium (SeqCode) (assembly GCA_041487135.1). Classification (GTDB taxonomy): domain Bacteria; phylum Desulfobacterota; class Binatia; order Binatales; family Binataceae; genus JAJPIG01. The sequence goes on from JBGPMT010000127.1 coordinate 3,784, forward strand.
GCGAGGCGCTGCACAACTATCCGTTCAAGTTCCCGGTCTGCGGAGCCTAAGCATCGATCGTCAGCGTCCCCGGAAGACGGGCTTGCGGCGCGCGAGGAAGGCGCTGACCCCTTCCCGGAAATCTTCGCTGGCGTAGGCGCGCGCGATCAGATCGTCGCCCTCGACCTCGCGGCGCTTCGCCAGGAGGCGGCGGACCGCTTCCTTGGCGACCTGCAGCGTGATCGGCGCGTGGGCGGCGATTTCCAGCGCCACCTCCCGGGCGCGCTCGAAAGCCTGCCCCTCGGCCACCACCTCGTTCAGAAGTCCCACGGCCTGGGCGTCGTCGGCCTCGACCAGTTTGGCCCGGTAGAGAAGTTCCTTGGTGCGGCCCGGTCCGAGCAGATCGAGCAGCCGGGCGTGGTTCGCGATCGACAGGCAATTGCCGAGCGTGCGCGCGATCGGCACGCCGATCCTGCTGCCCGCCCCGCCGTAACGGAGGTCGCAGGCGAGGGTGAGGGCGGCGCCCGCGCCCACCGCATACCCCTCGATCGCGGCGATGGTCGGCTTGCTCACGGCCTCGAGCCGTCCCACCGCGCTCTCGAGGCGCCGTTCATACGCGAGCCCGTCTTCGGCGCCGCGGAACCCCTCGAACTGCGAGATGTCGGTGCCGGCCGCGAAGGCCTTGGGACCGCCGCGCAGGATCAGCACGCGGAGTTCGTCGTCGGCCTCGGCGCGCGCACAGGCGTCGGTAAGCCCGTCGTACATCGCCCAGGTCAGCGCGTTCAGCGCCGCGGGCCGATTGAGGGTCACGATACCGAGCGGTCCCTCCCGCTCGAATAGGATTTCGGGCTCGTTCATAACGCCGCCGTCGGGAGCCGGACGGCTAGTGCAGCGGGGAGAACGAGGCGGGAACCGCGAGCATGTTCTCCTGCTTGATCAGCAGCTCGGCGGTGCCCGGCGGCCAGATTCCCCGTTTAACCGCTTCAGCGCGCATGTTCTCGCGGTCGGCAAAATCCTTGTAGGCCCAGATATGAACCCAGCGGCTTAGCACCCCGGTCTCGCTGTACCAGCATCCGGCCAGCGGCGAGAGCTTGGTGCGCGCCTCGATTTTCTCCGCCCAGCGGCTCATCACGGTCGGGATCGCGCCGTTCTGATAGGTATAGCTGCGGATTTCATAGAGGCCGCCGAGCGCCCGCGGCTCGAGCGCCGGCGAAAAGGGCGCCGCGGTGAGGAAGTCCACCTTCATTTCGACGATGAACTCGCGGATATCCGGCGGCCAGTTTTTTTCCTTGGCGAGTTCGGCGCGGACCTGCTCGCGATGGGCAAAGCTCTCATAGGGCCAGAGGTGAATCACCGAATTGAGCGTGCCGACCTCGGTATGCCAGAAGCCGCCGAGCTTCGAGTATTTGGTGCGCGTCGCCAGCGCGTTGCCGATCCGCTCCTCGACCGCCGGGACGCCCCGGGGTTTCAACAGATAAGTTCGCATTTCGACGATCATGGTATAGGCTCCTGCGTCTGACTTTTTTCGCCTGGTCTTGCAGCTCGAAATAACAGATATTCCCGCCGATTGGGAGCGGGACCATCGGTCGATAAGCCGCCGGCGGCGCTGATGCCTTGGTATGATCCGGGATTCTTCGCTCCGACAGCCGGAGTTTACCCTGAGGCGCACTGCGGCCCCTTCGCTACGCTCAGGGCCTTCGGCTACGCCGAAGGGCTCAGAATGACAACCGGGCTTGTGATCCTGGGCGCAGCGAAGGATCCCGGGCCCCCGATGGGCCATCGTCTTAATCGCGCGCGTCGAGTAAGATCGCCCCCGGGGCCAGCTGCCCGCAAGAGGAGGGTTGTCCGATGCCGGCGATTCGGGACGGAGATCGGATCGTGTTGATCGACCGCAAGCTGTTTCGCGATGACAACACGCGTATTTTTGTCGGCGTCGTCGACGAGTATGACGACGGAGTGGTGCGGGTGCGCGGCTATTCCTTCCATGTCAGCTCTTACGAAATCGCCGGGACCGAGCGTCATAGCGAGGAGCGGGTGCGCGTGATCTCGCTTTCCTCGGGCGACGTCCTCTACCTGCTGCCCCGGGAAATCGACGTGGCGAAGCTCCAGATTCGACGCTCGCCAAAGGCCATGACGCTGACCGACGGCCAGATGTTCACGGTCGATTTGACCGAGTGGATGTTGCGCGCCTAGAAGCCCTCGGCCGGCGCCAGCGTCTCGAGCAGCCCGGCCACCGCAGCCGCGGTGGCGTCGGGATTATCCAGCGGCACGTGATGGTAGGCGCGCGGAATCTCGCACGCGACTGAGCCGCGGATTCGACGATTCATCGCACGCAGGGCGCGCGGCGAGATCAGCGTGCTCTCCGCCCCGCGCAGAATCAGCGTCGGCATCGCGATCCGGCGGAGCTTCGGCCGCGGCATGCTCGAGGTGATTCTTCGCCAGGCGCGGGTTTCGGGATCGAAGCGGAAGGCCCATTTGCCGTTGGGCAACGGTTCGGCACAGAGCATCGCCAGGCGCTCGAGCGCTTCGCGCGGCAGATAGGTTTGTGGCGGCACCAGCCGGAAGCGCCGGACGATCGCATCGGCCGAATCCAGTTCGGGCCGCTTGCCGCCGCGCGCGCGCCGGCGCCATTGCCACATCAGCCGGCGCCATAAGGGCGGCGCGCCATGGGGAGCGTCGATGATCACCAGGGCCTTCACGATTTCCGGAAAATTCGTGGCCACCCACTGCGCGACCATCCCGCCCATCGAATGGCCGACCAGCACCACCGGCGGCGCGCCCAGCTTCGCGACCAGTCCGCGAACATCCTCCACGTAGGCGGGCGGTCCGTAATGCGCCGGCATTGCCCACTGGCTTTGGCCGTGGCCGCGAAAATCGAGCGCCAGGACCCGGCCATGGCTGGTCATCTGCGGCGCCACGGCGTCCCACCAATGGGTATTGGCCGCGCCACCGTGCATCAGCAGGATCGTCGGTTTGCGCGGGTCGCCACCCCAGTCGACGTAGTGCAGCCGAAGGCCATTGATCTCGACGAAATGATCGATCGGGACTGAACTCTGCGCCGCGGCCTGCTCCATGACAAGAATCATAAAGGAGCGCCGCACGCAGAAGAACAGCCCGGCGCTTCGGCCCCGGCTTTCGCGCCGCGATCCGAATGGTAAGCTTGGCTCTGGAAACGAGGGAGATTTGGATCGGCGCAATCGCAGGCCGCGGCTTTTGCCGGCGGGCGTACTCGCACTGGCGCTTGCGGCCGGCGGGGTGATCGGGGCGTTGGCCCAGGAATCATCGATGGAGCGCAGCCGGCCGACGCCGGCCCCGGAGCCGGAGGCGGCGCCGCTGATGGTCACGGTTCATCCGTTTCCGAGCTATGGCCCCGCGCCGCTTACCGTCGGCTTCATCCTCGGCACGGCCCTCGACGAGGATGATCCGATCGTCTCGTACCAGTGGAATTTTGGCGATGGACGAGTCTCGGCCGTGCCGCCGCACGTGCTGTTCCATACCTATAAGCGGCCGGGCTCGTACATCGTGACGGTCAGCGTAACCACGGCGACCGGCCGAATCGGGATCGGGATGGGCGCCGTGATCGCGTCGTCGCCGGCGCGCTAGGGCGGGTTGAGGCCCGGCTCAGAATTTTTCGGTGAACGGCCGGACCTCGAGCTCCATCGTCCAGGCGCTGCGATCCTGATGCGCCAGATGCCAGTAGGTCTCGGCGATGGCCGCCGGACGCAGCATGTGATCGGCGTCGAGTTGCACCGGGCGCTGCCGGCCGGGGATATCGATCACGCCGTCGATGTTGACCCAGGCGCAATGAATTCCGCGCGGACCGAGATCGCGAGCCAGCGACTGCGCGAGTCCTCGCAGCGCGAACTTCGCCGGACCGAAGGCGGCGGAGCGCGGCCCGGCTTTCATCCCCGCGGTGGCGCCGGTGAAGATCATCGTACCGTGCCCGCGCGCCACCATCCCGTTGACCACCTGCTTGACGCATAGGAACGCGCCCATCGCGTTGGTTCGCCAGGTGGCCTCGAACTGCGCGGGCGAAATTTCCATCGCGCCGCCCCAGGTGCCGCTGCCGGCGTTGTAGAGCAGCACCTCGGCCGGACCCAGGCGCGCTTCGACGCTGGCGAAGGCGGCGGCGATCTGAGCCGCATCCGAAACGTCGGCTGGGACCTCGAGCACCTGTCCGCGATTGGCCCGGATTTCGTCGCCGAGCCGGCGCAGAAAATCGGCCCGCCGGGCGACGATCGCGACCGCGTGATCGGTGGCGAAGCGATGGGCGAGCGCGGCGCCCAATCCGGGTCCGACGCCTACCACCACCGCCACCGGGAGCTGCTTTTCTTGTGCCATCAGACTGTCCTCCGATCACCTTCTCAATGCGGGAAGATAGCTACCTTACCGGACTCTAGATCGTAACGCCCACCGGCGATCATCAACCGCCCGTCCTTAACGAGATCGGCAAAGACTGGCGACGCCTTGAGCCGCGCGACCATCAGCGCCACATTGCGGTCGATCGCGTTGGAAACCGGATCACCCGGCTGCTCCCTGGTGGCCGCGATGGCCGGGTAGATGTTGGTCAGCATCACGCCCGTGTTGGGCTTGGGAAAGTTCTCAACCGCCGCCTTGACGGCGCCGCAACTGTCATGCCCCAGCACCAGGATCAGCCCGGTGCCGAGATGCTCGACCGCGTAGGCGAGAGTCTGCAGCCCGAGCTGATCGACGGTATTGCCGGCGAC
>JBGPMT010000128.1:0-8436 GCA_041487135.1 Binataceae bacterium (SeqCode)
CGCTTGCGCGGGACCGGGAGTTCCGGCCGGACCGCCGCCGGATACGAACTTGCGGCTCGACGACGCCGGATGCGCCAGCAACAGCAGCTGTTCGATCACGCTTGGTGCGACGCGCTCGAAATTGTAGCGCTGCTCAAAGGCCAGCCGTGCGGCGCGAGAGGCCCGCACGTAGCGGTCCCGATCGTCGAGAAACCAGCGCACGGCGCGCGCGATCGATTCGGGATCGTTCAGGTCCGCGAAGGCGACCCACTCTTCGCCGCTCAGCTTGCTTCTGAAGTTTGGCGTATCGGGAACTACGGCTGGAATTCCGCGCGCGGCATACTCCCAGAGCTTATTTGACGCTGAAACCATTTCCGTCAGATTCAGCGAAACCGGCTTATGGAGCGAAAGGCCAATCGTCGCATCCATCGAAGCCGCGATCATCTCGTGATGAGGAAGCCAGTTGCAGAATGAAACCCGATCCGTGAGCGCCAGGCGCTCCGCGAGTTCCTCAAGCTGACGCCGGGGTTCCACCTTCGCGCTGCCGAAAATTCTCAGGCGTCCCCGCATCCCGGCCAGGGCTGCCACGGTCTCCGGCAGCGCGACCGTCGAATCGATCGAGCCGGTGTACAGCAGCTCGCGCCGTGCGAAGCGCCGTTCGATGAGCGCGTCAAAATCCTCAATCGGCGGCACCAGGTCGAGCTTGGGATAGTTGGGAAGAATCGTGGGCGGGCGGCGATCGCCGCTGCGCTGCATGTAATAATCCGCCCGCGCTGGCTCCGGGTAGATCACCAGCGAGGCGCGCGGTCCCTCCCGAAACGCTCGCAGGTCGAGCTGGCGCCGCAACGAGAATCTCGATTGCCGCTGCGGCTCCCACTGGTCGTAGCAATGGTAGACGAGCCGAAAATCCCGGTACCGCCGGATCAGGCTGGCCGCGACGAAGGCCGGCGAGTCATAGCTGTAGACCACGCTCGGCTTCAGCCGGGCGATGCGATTGTCCAGCGTTTTCAGGAACACCAGGTAGTCCAGCCATCCGGCGGCGCTTACCCAGGGCGGACGGCGGCCATAGGGCAGATGCAACCCGACGCGCTCGACGGTGATTCCGGGCGGCCAGTCGTAGGCCGGCGCGCGCGAGTTGGAGCAGATGATATGAATCGAGAAATGCCGGCCGTATTCGAGGATCTCCTTGGGCCCCGAGGCGTAATGATCCAGGCTGCCGTGAATAGCGACCAGCAGGAGCGGCTTCGGAACCAGGGCATCTCGATTGGCTGACATGCTTTGAGCCGATGAAAATCCGTTCACCGGCAGCAGCAAGCAAGCGCGAGGGAACTTTCGGTGGCGGACGACTTGCGGCCGTTCGGCAGCAGCCGGCGTCTAGTGCTGCAGCCGGATTTTTTCGGCTGCTATCGGAGCTGGTTCCCTGGGCCTGGTCTCCTCGCGCTCGACCGTATCAACCAGCGGCACGATCGTCGCGCCAAGGGCATTCAGATGGGCGTGCGCATGCGACAGCCATTCCCGCATCAGGACCACGAGGCACATCAGGAAAACGATGACGAAGCCGGTCATGATGGCTGAGCGGGTGACATGCGGTGAATATTTTGCGTCCGGCACGACCGGAGGTTCGATTACCCTGAAGGCAAAGTCGGCTTCGACCTGCGACAACTTCTCGCGCTGAATCTGGCGCGCGAGCAGCTCGTAGAGTTGATTCTGGAGCAGCGAGTCGGAGGTATGGGCGATCTCCTCCTCGAGCGACTTGGCGGCGATCGCGGCGCTTTGAACTTCCTGGTTGCGCAGCCTTTCGCGCAGCGCCTCGAGGTACCAGGCGAGCACCTGCCGGGCGCGTTCCCGGCTGCTGTCGATAAAGGCAAGTTGCAGGTTGCCGCTCTTGTAATCGTAATCAGTCTGGAAACGGCCGTTGATTCGCTGGTAGTTGTGCCACGGCGTGGCCTTCGACGGGTCGCCGCCGTCCCCGGCGAACAAGAAGGTCGCGAGCTGATAACGCCTGACTAGGTTGTTGGTGAAGTCGAAGCTGTTCAGGATCGCGATATCGCGCTGCGAAACCAGCTCATTGTCGCTGGTCCCCATCAGCATCGAGGCCAGCCCGCCGCCGCCGCCCCCGAGCATATTCTCGAGCCCGCCGCCAATCTGGCTCATGTCCTGATCGGGCGAGACCGGGGTGATGACCGCCTGGGCCTGGTAGAGCCGGGTGGTGAGGAACAGGTTGTACAATACGTTGAGGACCACCGCGGCGAACGCTACCCCGATGATCAGCCGTGCGTGGCGGCGAAAAAGCTTCAGGTACTTGAGCAGTTCCACGGTCGCATGCAGATGCGCGCCGAGCGCAAGCTGAGCGCCGTTACCGAGGTTCAGCGAGCCGTTCGAATCGGGCAGCCGCTGGAAGGGGTTGATCGTTTCCATAAGACCTGGCGTGCGCCGGGGTAATCCCGGGCCGGCGCTAATACTCGATGCTCTTCCACCCGGGCCGGATCGCGAACGAAACCATCAGCACCGTTCTGAGCGACCCGGATTTCTGGAAGTTGATGTCGTGTACGTACTCGAAGGCGCTGCGCGCCTTGAAGTCGCCGAGCCAGCCCGCCGTCCCCCGCATCGGTCCCGGCACGGTCCAGAGATCGAGCGAGCCGCCGACGCTGCGCTCCTTGTGCAGGTTGATTTGCGGCGTCCAGATCGGCGCGCGCTCGGTGTAGAAGAAATCGAGGTCGGCCTTGCACTTCATCATGAACCAGCGCCCGAAGTCGAGATCGATCTGGGTCGCATTGGGACCCATCGGGTCGCCCATCAGGCGATCGTTGTTGGTCCAGTAGAGCGAGTCGGAATGCTGGGAATAGTTGGGCTCCATAATCGCCCACTCGATGCGCAGGTCGGTCAGCCCATCGCGCGTGAGCCGCGGCAGATACATCCCGCCCTGGTACGAAAGCGCCTTAAACGGCAACAGGTGACCCACGTAGGGGACTTCGTTGGTCAGATTATCCTCGCCCAGCACCTCGAAGTAGAACTGCGTGTTCCGCCACTGCGGCACATGGAGCTTCAGGTAGGCGCCGCCGCGCGAGTTGGTGTTGGCGACTGCCGAATTACCGGTCGCCAGGCCGGTCGCGCGTCCGAAGAATCCGGTCAGGTTGTAATGGTCGTTGCCGTAGCCGCCAAACTCGATCGCGTGGGTGAAGCCGAATTCGAAATTCGGCAGCGGCTTGAAGGAGAAGTTCTGCCCGTCGATCCAGGGGCGTGAGAAGGTCCGATCGTCATCGAGCTGACCGAAGAACGTGCTCCAGCGGAACAAGCCCAGGTATTTCAGAAACCCCGGCAGATGGATCGGATGGATTCCCTGCACCCGCAGGGCCTGGAATGGCGTCGCATTGTCGCCCTGCGAGAGCGAGGCGAAGTGGCCGACGCCCCACCACATCTCCTGCTGTCCGAACGAGAGCGCGATGTTGCCCAGACTTACGACCGCCTCGGCGTCGATCGGCTGAATGCGGCGTGCGTCCGACCCCGCCGGTCCCCTCACCGGGCGGGTGAACGGACCCGACACGGAGCCCTCGCCATAGAGCGTCAGGAAACTGCCGAATCCCGCCCAGCTCGAGGCCCGCGCGATCTCGTTGCTGCCCGGCGAAGTTGGCAAGGCATCGTTGTTGGGCAACAGCGGCGTGGCCTCATTGAAATTGATATTGGTGCCGCTCGGGACGTTGGTATGTTCTTCGCGCGCCGCGCCGTGCGAATAGACGTATTGCAGCTCGATCCGCTCCAGCGGATGGAACAGGTTGGGCAGGTTGTTCTCCTGATGATTCTCCAGCCAGCCGAGCTCCTCGCGCAGCTCGGCGCGTAGCGAGTGCAGGAGGGGCCTGGCCAGGTCGTCATCCTCCAGGCCGTCTTCGCCCTGCTCGTGCAGCTCGTATTGGCGTTCGGCCTCGAGCACCAGGCGCGCCGCCTCGACCCGGCTGATGGGCTTGATCGTGTCGAGGTAGGAATAGAGCAGCCCCAGTCCGTTGAGCGTGTCGAGCTCCTTGTAGATCGAGCTGTCGAGCGGAATGTAGACCGCGTAGGTCGAGGCCTGTGCGAGCCTGACGCCGGCTACCAGGGCCGCCGCGAGCGCGATCGACGCCACCAGCGCGGGACCGCGAAGCCACCGGAAATATCTATTGCCCCTCATTCGACTCCACCCAGCCCTGCGCCGTCATCCGCTTCATCTCCGCGGCCCGCCGGTCCCGGATCTCCGTCAGCTGATCGAGGAGATCGGGTCCGTGTCCGCGCGATGAAACGGCGGTTGTGCCCGCCCGCGGGCGCGGCTTTCCGGAAGCGGTTCCACGGTCTCGGCGCGCGTTGCGCCTGAAGCTCTGCGGCAGGTCGCCGCCCAGCAGGTAGGCGAGCATCACGCGCCGCACATATGCCTGGGTTTCCGGGTAGGGCGGCACCCCGTGATATTTCTCGACCGCCTTTTCGCCGGCGTTGTAGGCGGCGAGCAATTCGGCCAGATTTCCCTGCAGCTCCGGCCGTTCAGCCTGCCAGCGCTTGAGGAAGTTGATGAACCGGACCGCGCCCAGCACGTTGTCGATCGGGTCGAACGGATTCTCGACCGCGAAGCGCTCGGCCGTCGCGGGCATCAGTTGCATCAAGCCCTGTGCGCCCTTGGGCGAGACCGCTTCGGAGTTGCCGCCCGATTCGACCGTCGCGATTGCCCCCAGGAGCTCGGGGTCGAGGTCGTAGAGCCGCGCCGCGGCGATAATCAGGGCGCGGGTCTCGGCCCGGTTGAGCGAGGCCGGATGCTCCTGCGCCGGCGCGCGGGTCGAGCAGAGCGCGACCGTCGCGGCCGCCAGCGCCAGCACGCGCCATCGCGATATTCGGCCGATTCCGCTCAAGCCTTCTCCTTAAGGCTTCCGAGCCAGCTTAGAGGTGCCCACCGAGCAAACCCAACACGCCCAGTGACATCGCGCCGTTGGCGAGGATTTGCGTGACATCCTTCCAGTAGGAGACCTTGTCAACGTAGACCAGCTGTTCGGGAACATAGACCGTGTCGCCCGGACTCAACATCGAATCCATCAGGCTGCTGCCCGCGATGACCGGCAGGAGCGGAAACATCTGCGATTTCTCCGAATCCCTCAAGCCCTGGTCGGTCAGCACCGAGCCATCGGACCTGATCACGAAGATATGCTGGGGGTCCGCGCCTTCGGTCGGCCCGCCCGCCATCTGCAGATAGTCGCGCGTGCGCAGGTTGCGCTGCCAGATGATGGCGTTGGGCGTGTAGACCTGGCCGAGCACCTGCACCGAGGACGGCCGGCGAGGAATCGCGATCGTATCGCCGTCCTCGAGTTCGACGTTGTTCGCGGACTGGACCAGCTGGTCGACCGGTCCGAGGTGAACCACCAGGCGGCCCTGCGCCTGTTGATTCTGATTGTCGGACAGCACGCGCTGCATCGTCGTCAGCGCCTTGTCGTAATTCTCGGAACCGCCCTGGGAGGCCTGTGTACCGGCCCGCGCCGGCATCAGCTCGAGCTGCGCAACCTGCTGCTCGAGCTGGGTACGAGCCTGATCGAGGGCCTGTTGCTGAACGATCTTGATCGACTGGCGGACGAAGACCGCGGCCGGCAGATAGGCGTCGGGCAGCAATCCGCCGCAGCGCTGCAAGAGTTCGGCAATCCGTTCGCCTTTATGTATCGCGTACGGACCCGGGCGGCGCACCTCGCCACGTACCTGCACCACCCACGGCAGATGCCAGTCCGAGGCCTTGCGGACAAAGAGCTGATCGTTAGACGCCAGCACCGGGTTCTGCGCATCGGAACCGGCCAGCGCCGAGCGCAGGTCGACATCCATGTAGCTGTGGCTGGTGTTGATCCCGTTGGCCACCTGGGTGCGGGCCAGCTCGGCCTGCCCCTGGTAGGCGTCGTCCTTCAATCCGCCCGCCATGTAGATCAGGTCGCTGACCCTCATCTGGTGGTCGAGCACGTAATAACCCGGATTGCGCACCTCGCCCTGGACCTGCACGGTCGGCAGATCGCGAATCTGCGACTCGCTGAAGATCGTCAGGTCATCGCCCGGCGACAGCACCAGGTTGACGTTCTGGTTGCTGGCGTCCGTCATGGCGTCGTCGAGATTGATCGGAATCAGCCGCTGGTTCTTCTGCGGCCCCTGTGAACGCCGCAGCAGGGCATAGCGGAAATAGGTGCGGGCCTGCACGCCTTCGGCGCGGTTGATCAGATCGGTCAGCCGCATCCCGGGGTGATACTCGTATTTTCCCGGGCGGCTGACGTTGCCATCGATGGTCACGACATTGGTCTGCTGGGGAAGCACGGTATAGACCTTGAGCAGGTCGCCATCCTCGATCGGGAAGGTGCGCGTGCGCGCGGTGTTGAGATCGACGTCGAGAATCACGCGCCGATCGTGATTTTGCACGCGTTCCACCTGAATCCGCTGCGAATAGCCAAAGGCCGTGATGCCGCCGGCCAGCTTGAGCACGCCGCTCAGGCTCGAGCGCTCGCTGACCTCGTAGATCGCCGGCCGTTTCACGTCGCCCGCCACGGCCGCAACCGGACCGATAACCGGCACGAAAATCACATCTTGTGGATCCATCCGCACGTCGCCCGCGTTGTCGCCCGACAGCAGCAGGTTGTACAGATCGACCGTGCGCAGCGTTTGATTTCCGCGCCGCACCTCGATTCGGCGCAGACTCCCGGTCTTCGAAATTCCGCCCGCGGCCACGATCGCATTGGAGACCCGCGACAGAGCGCTCACCGTGTAGGCGCCGGGCTGATTGACTTCGCCAATCACGAACACCTGCATGGTGCGCAGTTTGCCCATCGTGACGTCGATCTTGACGCCCGTGATCTGCTTGCCGTGATCCTCGATCACCTGCTTGGCCTGACTGAAGGTCAGGCCCGCGACCTGCACCGGCCCGAACTCGGGAACCAGGATCGTGCCGTCGCGGTTGACGAACAGATCGAGGCTGTCGTTGACCCGGCCCCAGATCAGTATCTTCATCTCGTCGTCGGGCCCGATCAGATAGTCATTGCTAACCGGAATGTTGTCGGTCGGGGCGAAAGTGCTGACTGGCTGGTTGAACAACGAGTAGCCGAACTGCGCCAGGGTCTTGGGACTCGGCGTGGTGGGCGGCATCCCGGAGTCGAGCGCCTGGAAAGTCTGCTCGATCGACGAGGGTCCCATCGGCGTGGGCATGCCCTGCGGATACGGCAGATTGGCCTGCTGCGGATTCGGCATCCCGGCCGATGGCATCCCCTGCGGCGACTGGCCCAGCGCGGAGCAGCTCTTCAAAGACGACAACTGCTGCGCGTTCAGATTCAATCCCAGCGCACCGGCCATCGCCTCGATCTGTTGCGGATCGACGCCCTTGGCGCTCAAGCGCAGGCATAGCCGCTGAATCTCGTCGGAAGTGAGTCCGCCGTTGGCCGCTTCGCTGCGCAAGGAGTTCAGATCGCCGAGCGATAATCCCAGCCGCTGCGCGACCGCCGCCATCTGATCGGGCGAAAGGGACGCGCCGCCGGTTGCGAGACCTCCGCCAAACGATTGCGATTGACCGATGCTGGGTCCGGTCATTCCCCCGGACGAAGAGCCGGCGCTTCCGGCGCCGCGTCCGAAGCCGAAATTATTCGCTCCGGAAAAAGTTTGGGCCTGCGCGCGCACAGCTATCGCGCACGCCATGATGACAACGGCAAGGATCAGCAGCCGAGCACCCGTCGTCAATTGATGAGATCGCGGGTCGCGTATGGTCTCGCTATGCATTGACCATCCCCTTGGTGGGTTAACCTATTAGCAGATTGTGTGGCCGTACAGGAAAAGAAAATGCGATTTTTGACTTAAAATTCGGCTGTCTGCCCGCCCGGGCGAGATGGGTCACAAGGCAAGCGTCCGCCATCCCAGGCTCAGGGTTTCGCAAAACACGCCAAAATTCGACGTCCAAGCCGCCAGCACCAGCCCTCTAGCCGGTTCTTGAGGCAAGAGAAAGCAGAAGTAGCTCAGACGTTTGAAGGCGCTTTATAACAGGCTAAGCAGCTTTTATCAATGGAACTTATGCGATGCGCGCAGTTTCCGGTGGGCGGCACTCACGAGGCGAACTCCTCTCCCTTCTCTTCTCGCATCCTGATGTCATCGGAGAGGATTTTCCCGCTGGGCCCGACGATTATGAGCCGTCCCAGGGAGCTGTTAAAACTTATGCTGGTGCCGTCGGCCAGCCGCCATTGCGCCTCGGGCGCAGGCCGGGCGCCTGCTGACTGGGACAGCGCCGGCGGACCGATGCGGTGGGTCAGATCGTCAAGAATCGGGGAGGCGTAGACGGGATCGAACTTGACCATCACCAGCTGCATCCCGCCGCCGTGCCATAGGAATTCGAACAGGACCGTTTTGTAGACCGCGCTGCCCGACTTTACGTCGCTGAACCGCAGGGTTTCCGCCCCATAGGGGCTCGTTTCAAGCACCGCCTGCGGGTAGCGGGCGGCC
>JBGPMT010000129.1:0-8421 GCA_041487135.1 Binataceae bacterium (SeqCode)
GGCTTCGCGCTCAACGTCGCGTGCGAGCTCAGCTACTTCGACGCGATCGTGCCGTGCGGGATCGCGGGCTGCGAGATGACCTCGATCGCCGCGCTGGGGGCGGCGGAAATCTCGGTCGACGGCATCGCTCCGCTCATCGAACAGAGCTTCGCCGCGCGCTTCGGCTACGAGCTGGTCGAGGCGGCCCAGCCTGGCGCGCTGTGGAACCTCATTGACGCCGCCGCTGCGCATTGCGAAGCTCGTAGCTAGACGACCACGATGGCAGAGCGCAGACATCCGGAATGGATCAAGGTTCGCGCGCCGCTCTCGCCCGAATATTTCCGCACGCGGGCGCTGCTCGCTGAGATGCGGTTGCATACCGTATGCCAGGAAGCCGCCTGTCCGAATATCGGCGAGTGCTTCTCGCATCGCACCGCGACCTTCATGTTGATGGGCGACGTGTGCACGCGGAACTGCCCGTACTGCAACGTCACGCATGGCAAGGTCCGCCCGCTCGATCCCGACGAACCGCGGCGCATCGCCGAGGCCGTCGCGCGGCTCGAGCTGAAGCATATCGTCGTGACCTCGGTCGATCGCGATGACCTGCCGGACGGCGGCGCCGCGCATTTCGCCGCCACCGCCACCGCCATCAAGCAACTTCAGCCCGCGGCCCGCGTCGAAGTCCTGGTGCCCGATTTCAAGGGCGACCATCGAAGCGTCGAGACCGTGGTGCGCGCTCCGGTCGATGTCTACAACCATAATATCGAGACCGTGCCGAGCCTCTACCGGATGGCGCGTCCGGGCGGACGTTACGAGCGCTCGCTCGACGTGCTGCGTCACGCCCGCGGGCTTGGCGCCCAACTCCGGCGCGATCTGCTCACCAAGACCGGCGTGATGCTCGGGCTGGGCGAGGAGCTCGATGAAGTCCTCGCCGTGATGCGCGACTTGCGGTCGGTCGAATGCGACATCCTGACTCTCGGCCAGTATCTGCAGCCGACCCGGGATCATCTGCCAGTCGCGCGCTACGTGCGGCCCGAGGAGTTCGTCGAGCTGCGCCGGGCCGGAATCGAGATGGGTTTCCGGCATGTCGAATCGGGTCCCCTGGTGCGCAGCTCCTATCATGCGTGGGAGCATGTAATGCCTGCGGATCCCTGACGTATTCGCTTTTCAGCAGACTCTTTTCCCTGACTTTACCCTTCTTTCTGGCTGCCTCGTTGCAGTTTCGCCAGTTCGCCGGCTCACCTGTGCAACGCGACGGATCAAGCGTCGCGGACCGGCAATCGATCGATGCGCACTCGCATCTATATTGGGTAAATTGACTCGAATTTCCGTATTAGACGTTATTTTAATCACGTCGCACAATTTTTTGGCCGGCTCCCCGGCCGGGACCATTGCTGGATCGCGCCAACTTGTCTCCGAGACGCACGATCTTCGGCTGGAACATCTCTTGCTCTCTAAAAGTCCGGTTGTAATCCCAAAAGGGCATAAGGTGGGAAATGAACCTGAAACTCGATGAGTTGAGAAAACTCTTGCTCCAACCCGAGCCGCCGATGATTCGCGTGCAGGACCGGCGGAGCGGAAATCCGGTAACGAATCCGTCACATCGTCTGGGCGGCAACGGCAGCGAATCGAGTGGCAGCGGTGGTGATGAGCCGAACAATCCATCCGTGGAAAGAGGTGCCGTAGTGTCCAACAGCCTGACCAGCGAGGTCCTGCAGTACGTATCCGAGAATAACGGGGAGACCAAGAGCCAGTACCAGCTCGCGCTGGCAGTGGCCAAGGTATTCGAGCCGACCAAGACCTTCCAGGAATCGCTCGCGCGCCTGACCAAGACCTTCGAGCAGGTCGACATCCTGGGGCAGAGCGCGTCGCGGGCGCTCGCGCCGATGAAGGCGTTCGCGGACCAGGTGGGCCAAATCGCGCAGAACTTCGGCCCGATGAAAGCCTTTCAGGATCAACTCGCGCAGCTGGCGACCAACTTCGAGCCGATGAAGGGCCTGCATGAGCAACTCGCGCAGCTCGGCCAGGCCTTTCACGACCATCTGGTCGAACTTTCCCGCACGCTGGAGCCGGCCAAGAAGCTTCAGAGCAAAGTGGCCGAGCTGGCCCGCGGCCTGGAATCGGTGAGCGAGATGCAGGAGCAGTTCGATCGGCTGGCCGCGAGCTTCACGGCTGACGCGGCGCCCGCCAACGGAGCCTCCGCCAACGGCATCGGCGGCTACGCCAACGGCGCGACCCTGGCCTGAATAATCATCGACGGAAACCGCGAGGTATTTGCCTCGCGAAAGAAACCGCCCGCTCCGTACATCATACGAAGCGGGCGGTTCTGCTTGTGGGTAATCTTTGCGAATGCGGAGCGCTACCGGCCGAACAGCGTCCCCTCGTCGACCTTCCTCAGCTGATCGGCGCGGCGCTGCATGTAGCCGTCCTGCACCGAGCCATAGAGATCGATCGCATAGCGGTCGACCTCTTCGAACAGGTTCAGATGCAGCGAACGATAGTTGATTCCCGCCAGCGCAAACTCCGCGCTGTTGGCCGGAATGTAGACATACCAGGGAGTCAGGTAATCGAGCGGGTTCATGGCACCGTCGGCCACCAGTCCCACCGTATCCCTGATCGTCGAGGGGCCGAACAGGGGCAGCACCAGGTAGGGCCCGGTCGGAACCCCATAATGGCCGAGCGTGAGCCCGAAGTCGTCGCGATTCTCCTTGAGCCCGAACCATTTGTCGGCGACGTCGAACAGCCCGCCGACGCCGAGCGTGGTATTGATACCGAAGCGCATGACCTCGTTGCCGGCCCGCGCCAGGTGAAGCTGGAAGAGGTTGTTGGCGAAGCGCGGAATCACACTGACGTTCTGGAAGAAATTGCCGACGCTCTCACGCGCCGGCCGCGGGACCACCGACGCATAGGCGTTGGCGATCGGAAAGACCACGTACTCGTCAACCTTCAGGTTGAAGTTCAGCATCGCGCTGTTGAAGGGCTCGAGCGGATCGGGATAGGGCTGACCGTTGTTCGGACCCGGCGGCGGACCGGAGGGCGGCGGCGGTGATGGCGCCGCACCACTTTCCCCGGCCAGGGCTGGTGATACACATAGAAGCGCCGCCGTCAGGACCGCTGCCAGAAACCCACCGGGTGACCGGGCAGCGCCTGCCGGCCAGTTCTCTCGCCCCGTTCTCATTTTCAAATTACCTTCCCCGTTCAATTTTTCACTCCCCCTCGCCCACTCGGGGTATCACTCGACTATAATCCGTTGCAACAGCATTGACTAGGTATGACCGCCCGACTCGCCCAGCGAGTTCGCCAACTGGCGGCTCTTGGCGCGCAGATCGGCCATCAGGGTCGGGAAGCCCTTGTCATTGATGACGCGGTTAAACTGATTGCGGTAGTTCGCGATGATACTGATCGCGTCGACCGTGACGTCGTAAATCCGCCACTGGCTATCCTCGAACTTCAGCCGGTAATCGAGCGAGATCGAATCGTCGTCGCCGGGCTGATGCACCTTGGAGTTGACCTGGGTGTAGCCCGGAGCCAGTTGGATGGTCTTGGTGAAGGTGACGGTCTGTCCCTTGTAGTCGGAGATTTTGCTCAGGTAGGAGTCCTCGATGAACTGGGTGAAGACCCGGGTGAAGTCCGCCCGCTGATCGGGGCTCAGGCTGCGCCAGTGAGTGCCGAGCGCCGAGCGCGACATCTCGGTGAAGTCGAAGCTCCTTTCGACCACCCCGCGCAACCGGTCCTGTTTCTGCTTCAACGGTATCCGGTTGTCGCTCAGTACGCGCAGCGCCTGGTTGACCAGGCCCTGCGCGACCGCCGACGGATCGTTGGCGGCGGCACGCGATGGCGCTGCGATCGCAAGCGCCGCGGCCATCATCGCGATCGCGAGCCCCGCGGCCAGAGCGCGGCTGCGGACTGACTTGCAGTTAACGGTCGCCTCAGATCTGTTCGAATCCATCACTACTTGCTGTCCTTCTTCTTGGCGGAGCCTGCCCCTGAGCCCAAACTGTTTATCAGGCCGCCGATAGCGTCCTCCAGCACGAACGCCGACTGGGTCTGCCGGATGGTGCCGCCGCTGGGGAGGGGGTCGCCAGCTCCGAGCTGGATGGCGACGTATTTGTCCCCGATGATTCCGCTGGACTTGATCCCGGCGATCGCGTCGCTGTCGACCTGCACGCCGTTTTCGATGAACAGCCCGAGGTGCGCGCGATCGTTCTTGAACTCAATCGAGGCGACATGGCCGACCGGCACGCCTGCGATATCGACCCGATCGTTGTTCTTGAGTCCGGCAATGTTGTCGAAGTTGGCGTAGAGCGTATAGCCGGGGTTGCCAAACAAGTCGAGGCGCCCGAGCCGCAACGACAGGAAGGCGAGCGCCGCGATACCGAGGATCGCGAACAGTCCGACGATAAATTGCGTGGTGCGCGTCGCGTACATTTTGCCTGTTTAGCCGGCCGCCGCCGGGCTTTCCTCCTCCCCAGCCGCTTTCCCCGCCAGAAAGCGGTCGAAGGTCTCGTCGTGAGCCGCGGTGACCTCGGCGACCGTGCCATGAAGGCGCATCCTGCCCTCGTGCATGAACGCGATCCGGTCGGAGATCTCGAACACCGCCGGCACGTCATGGCTGACCAGCACCGCGGTCAGCCCGAAGCGTTGCTGGGTGCGACGCACCAGGGCGTGGATCGATCCGATGCGGGTCGGGTCGAGTCCAGTGGTCGGCTCGTCGAGCATCAGGATGCCGGGGCGATGAATCAACGCGCGCGCGAGCGCCGCCCGCTTCTGCATCCCGCCGCTGAGCTCGGAGGGATACTTCTTCTCCATCCCTTCCAGGCCGACCGCCGCCAGCATCTCGCGCACCCGTTGCGCTATCTCCTCGCGGCCCAGCCGCGTCTTTTCAACCAGCGGAAAGGCGACATTGTCGAACACGGTCAGCGAATCGAACAGCGCGCCGGCCTGGAACAGCATCCCGAATTTCTCGCGCACCGCATCCAGCGCCCGTCCCCCGAGCGCGGCCACCTCGATCCCCTCGATCACGATTCGTCCCGAATCCGGCCGCAGCAGCAGGTTGAGATGCTTCAGGAAGACGGTCTTGCCGCAGCCGCTCGGTCCCACGATGGTCGTGATCTGGCCGCGCGGGAAATCGATATCGACGCCGCGCAGGACCTCCTGGAGGCCGAAGCGCCGGCGCAGCTCGCGCACCTCGATAGCGTTGGGTCCGCCGTTGCGGTCAGCAGTCATAGAATCGTCCATCGTTACAGAAGTATGGAAGTCAGAAAATAGTCCCACACCAGCACCAGCACGCTCGACATCACCACCGCTTCAGTGGTCGCGCGGCTGACCCCGGTCGCCATCCGTTCCGCGTGGTAGCCCTTGTAACAGCAGACCCACATCACCACCAGACCGAACACCAGCGCCTTGTAAATCCCGGTCACGATATCATGGGAATCCAGATTGGTGGCGATCCCGTTCAGGTAGCTGGAACCGGGCGCGCCCATCAGATCGACCCCGACCACGTAGCCGCCGAGGATTCCGATCACGTCGAAAACTGCCGTCAGCAGCGGAAAGCTCAGCAGCCCGGCCAGCACGCGCGGCGAGACCAGGTACTGAATCGGGTTGATCGCCATCACCGTCAGCGCGTCGATCTGCTCGGTCGCCTGCATCGAGCCGAGCTCCGCCGCCATCGCCGAGCCCGCCCGCCCCGCGATCATCAGCGCCGTCAGCACCGGGCCGAGCTCGCGCACCAGCGTCAGCGCGACCACCGTGCCCAGCGCGCCCTCCGACTCGAAGCGCCTGAGCGTGTTGTAACCCTGCAGGCCCAGCACCATACCGGTGAAGGTGCCGACCAGCAGAATCAGGAAAGTTGAGTCGGCGCCAATAATCCGGAGCTGGCGGAGCGTCAGGCGCAGTTTGAACGGCGGCATTACGGCATAGAAAAGAGCGGTAAACAAAAAGACAAAGAAGTTGCCCAGAATGCCGATCCCGTCGATAATCAGCGCTCCCAGGCGCTCAATCCAAGCGACTACTGCCATCGGGAGTTTTTTCAGGCCTGAACCCGACCCAGGCGGGAGAGCTGATTAAAGGTATGGGTCGGGCTTGGCATACGCACAAAATCGGCCAGATCGCTCATCAAATCGAGATCCATCGACGGGCCGCTCTGCCGGATTATCTCGCACCGGATACCCGCCTGCTCGCAGCCCTCGAGATGGCGCATCAGACTTTGCCGGCCAAACCGCGTCGGGACCACGTCGGGCGGCGTGCGCGCGATTATATTGGTGCCCGACAGTTCGCGCGAGGGCACCAGCGCCACCCCGCGCGGACCCGGGATCGCGGCAAATACCGCGTCGATATCCGCGCCGGTCACCAGCGGAATGTCCGACAGCACCACGCATACGGTCCTGGCCCCCTCGGCGATCAGCGCCTCGGTGCCGAGCCGCACCGCGGCGTTCAGGCCGCGCGGAAATTTCTCGTCGATCGCCATCGCTCCCGCCGCGCGCGCCAGCTTGAGCAGCCTGCCGTCCGAGCTCACCAGCGCCACATGGTCCGGCGCCTCGGCGCTCATGGCTGCGCCCAGCACGTCGCGAAACATCGCCTCGGCGAGCATCTGGCGCTCGGCGGCGGGCATCGCGCCGCAGAGCCGCGTCTTGGCGAATTCGAGCTGCTTGGCCGCTATCAGCACGATACGCACGGCGTTCTCTTATAACCCAAGCTCCGCGGCTCGCCAAGCGACGGCGGCCTTCACTTCGCTTGACTAATTTTCGCGCGATCTCCCAACATTAAGGATGCCCCGCCTGCCGGTCGATGCGCCGGTGTCCGAGGGGGGGATCAAGCGCGAGGGGACAAGGACAAAAGGAGTGGATGGCGATGCACGACACCAGCTTTACCTCATCATGGAAGACTTCGACCGCCGGATTGGCAGCCGTCCTGTCTGTCCTTCTGATGGCCGGATGCGGTCGCAAGTCAGCCGAGGACTATCTCAAGTCAGGCGACCAGGCGATGCAATCCTCGGGCTTCTCGCAAGCCGAGGCCGACTATCAGCAGGCGGTCCAGCTTGCGCCCACCGATCCACGCACGCATGTGTCGCTCGCCCATGCCTATCTCGCCGAGAAGAAGCCCGATCAGGCCCGGGCCGAGCTGATGAAGGCGCTCGACCTCGATCTGAAGAACCCCGCCGCGCACGCTGCGCTGGGCGACCTCTATCTCGCCGGGTCCGAGCCGCAGGCGGCCGAGGAGCAGTATCGTGCCGCGGTGGCGCTGGATTCCGGCAACGCCAGCCACCGGATCAAGCTCGCGCAATCGTTGACGCGCGCCAACAAGCTCGGCCCGGCCGAGGTCGAGCTGCGCACTGCGATCGGTCTCGAGCCGCGCAACGCAGCCGCTCACTATGCCCTCGCCTCGCTGCTGTTCGCCGAACTAAACCGGCAGGAGGAGGCGCAGATCGAGATGGCCGCGGCGCAGTCGCTCAACCCGAGCCTCGCCACCCCGAGCCCCGCGGCGACTCCGAGTGCGGCCGCGGCTGCCCCCCCGGCGCCGGGCGCGCCCCCCGCCGCGGCGGCGGCTAAGGTGCGGCCGCTCAACAAGCGCTTTCGGCTCACCAAGAATTCGCCGGTCTACCAGAATCCCGATCAGACCGGCGCGGTGGTCGGCCAGGTGCATCGCGGCCGCTGGGTCAACGTGACCGGAATCACCGGCGATTGGCTCCAGGTGCGATTGCGCAACGGCAGCGTCGGCTTCATCCCGACCGCCGCCGCCGAATGAGCGGCGCGGCGGACGGCGCGGAAATCGTCGCGCGCCGGACCTCCTACGCCGGGCGCGGCTGGCGAGTTGGAGCTCGCCTAATCACGGAAGCGAATAATACTTATAGTCTCTAGAACTATAGTCATCATTCCGGCTTTGATGCGAGCGTGCAGCCGCCCCTCAAGGCTTTCGGCCAGCGCGTCCGCGCTCTTCGCGAGCGTCGAGGCTGGACCCAGGAGGAACTTGCCACTAGATGCGGCCGGCACTGGACCTATGTAGGAGGGATTGAGCGCGGCGAACGAAATCCTACTCTCCGTGTAATCGTTGAGCTTGCCCGGGCACTCGGCGTCCCGGTGCGAGAGCTCTTCCCCGAGCGCGGTGCACCATGACCAGGCACCCGCTGGAGGAGAAATGGAACACCAGCGCCTCCGACATTCTGTCCGCGATCGAACATGGCTTCCGAGCGCAGGTAGACGTGAAGGGCAAGTTGGCAGAATGGTACCTTTATCGGAGGCTTCTCGAACTCGCCGGGCGGGGCGAGATTAAGAATCTTGTGTGGCAGGACAAAGATGGTAAGCCAGACTTTCTCCTAGCTCATAACGGACAGGAATTGAGAGTCGAATGCAAGAACGTCCGGTCGCCTCAGAAGACACGAGGGTCGCCCCAGCCGCGCGTCGAGCTTCAGAAAACCCGCAATAGCAAACAACCCGGAGAGCCTAC
>JBGPMT010000130.1:0-8358 GCA_041487135.1 Binataceae bacterium (SeqCode)
CCGACGATCGCCGAGCCGAGCCAGCTCGACCGCTTGGCCGAGGTCTGCGCCTCGCTGTAGTTTCGGATTGGCGATGCGACCACACGCAAGCATGAAAGGCGGGACAACCCGGCGGTGAAGATTCTAATCCTCGGCGGCGGACCGGGCGGGCTCTACAGCGGCTCGCTCATCAAGAAGACCCATCCCGACTGGGATATCACGATCGTTGAGCGCAACCCTCACGACGCGACCTATGGATGGGGCGTGGTCTTCTCGGACCGCACGCTGTCGTCGTTTCGCGAGGCTGACTACCCAAGCTATCGCGACATCACCAATAAATTCGTGGTCTGGGACACCATCGAGGTGCGCTACCGCGGTGAGACGGTGCGCTGCGGCGGGAACGTCTTCGCCGGCATCTCGCGCAAGGTCCTGCTGATGGTGCTGCAGGACCGATGCCGCGAGTTGGGCGTCAAACTCAAGTTCCTGACCGAAGTGCGCGACGTCGCCGAGCTCAAGGGCTACGACCTGATAATCGCAGCCGACGGCCTCAACAGCATCGTGCGCCGCACCTGGGCCGACGAGTTCAAGCCGGCCATCGTGATGGGCAACAGCCGGTTCACATGGCTCGGCACGCACAAGGTCTTCGACGCCTTTACCTTTTCGTTCCGCCGCAACGAGCACGGCCTGTTCCAGGCGCATATCTACCCCAACGACGGACTGGCCAGCACCTTTATCGTGCAATGCGATCCCGAGACCTGGCGGCGCGCCGGGCTCGACCATGCCAGCGAAGCGGAGACTGTCGCCTATTGCGAGCGGGTGTTCGCCGAGGATCTGAACGGCGAACCGCTGCTGGCGAACAAGTCCGACTGGCTGCTGTTCTCCACCCTCAGCAACCGGACTTTGCGCTATCAGAACATGGTGCTGATCGGCGACGCGGCCCATACCGCGGACTTCACGGTCGGCTCGGGCACCAAGATGGCGATGGAAGACGCGATCGCGCTCGCCAACGCCTTTGAGCGCTACGGCGAGAACGTCGATGCGGCGCTGAACGATTACGAGCTCGAACGGCGGCCGATGATCGAGGGCATCCAGCGCGCGGCGGCCGAAAGTAATCGCTACTTCGAAACCACCACGCGCTACGAAGCTTTCGAGCCGATGCAGTTCGTCTATTACCTGCTGACGCGCAGCGGGCGAATTTCCTATGACGAGCTGCGCCGGCGCGATTCCGCGTTTGTCGACGCGATGGACCGGTGGTTCTACGCCAGCACCAGCGGCACACAGGCCCCCAACCTGCGGATCGTCGCGCCGCCGCCGATGCTCGCGCCGCTCCATCTGCGCGGCCTGACCCTGCACAACCGGGTAGCAGCGCCCGCCGCGACCGCCTGCGCCGCGCGCGATGGAGTACCCGACGAGGCCTATACCGCCGAACTCCGGGACCTCACGCACAGCGGCGCCGCACTGATCATGAGCGACCTGCTGGCGATCGCTCCCGAAGCGCGCATCACGCCCGGATGCTCGGGGCTTTATCGTCCCGAGCATGTTGCGATGTGGTCGCGGCTGGCGAAGATGGCGCACGATAACCAGACCCGAGTTGCCGCCCGGCTCAGCCATGCCGGACGCCGCGGTGCGACTCGGCCGCGCAACGCGGGCCTCGATCTGCCGCTGCGGGAGGGCGGATGGCCATTGCTTTCGGCCTCGGCGATCCCGTTCCTCCCCGATGGTCCGGCACCGAAAGAGATGGACCGCGCCGATATGGAGCGGGTGCGCGCTCAATTTGTCCGCGCTGCGCAGATGGCGAACGAGGCCGGCTTCGACATGCTCGAACTGTACTTCGCGCATGGCTACCTGGTCGCGAGTTTTCTCTCGCCGCTGACCAACCGCCGGCGCGACAGCTACGGTGGCTCGCTCGAAAACCGGATGCGTTATCCGCTGGAGATTCTCGACGCGGTGCGCGGAGTCTGGCCGGAGACCAAGCCGCTGTGCGTGGCGCTCTCCGCTACCGACTGGGCGAAGGGCGGTTTGCAGCCCGAGGATGCGGTCGCGATCGTGCGCGCGATGAAGGAGCGCGGCGCCGATCTCTTCGATATCCTTGCCGGCCAGACCGCGCTCGAATCGCAGCCCCTGTACGGCCCGTACTTCCTCACTTCGTTCAGCGATCAGATCCGCAATGAGGCGCAGGTCGCGACGCTCACCAGCGGCGACATCACGAGCACCGACCAGGTGAACAATATCGTGGCCGCGGGACGCGCCGACCTATGCCTCATGGAGCCGCCGCGGCTCAATGCTCATTATCGGATAATCGGGTCGGGTCTGGCTGCGAATGGCCGCTGAATCGGTCCTGAAAGACAAACGCGCCCTGGTGACCGGCGCGGGCCGCGGAATCGGCCGGGCCTGCGCGCTGGCGCTCGCGCAAGCCGGCGCCGAGGTCGCGCTCGCCGCACGCAGCCGCGGCGAGCTGGAACAACTCGCCGCCGAGATCGAGCAGCTTGGGGGGCGGGCGCTGGTCTGCCCCTGCGACGTGACCGATCGCGAGCAAGTCGAGCGGATGGCCGCCGCGACCCTCGCAGCCTTCGGCACGCTCGATATCCTGGTCAACAACGCCGGTTCGGCCAAGAGCCAGGCCTTCTTGAACCATCCCGACGAAATCTGGCACCAGATGCTCGCGGTCAATATGACCAGCGCCTATTACGTGACCAAGGCGCTGGTGCCGGCGATGGTCAAGCAAGGCCGCGGGCGGATTATCAATGTCGCATCGACGGCCGCCCACGTCGGCGCGCGCTACGTGGCGGCCTACACCGCGGCCAAGCATGGCGTGCTCGGGCTCACGCGCGCGCTCGCGCTCGAGCTCGTCGGCCACGGGATAACCGTCAACGCGGTCTGCCCCGGTTACGTCGACACGCCGCTCACCCGGATCGCGATCGACAATATCGCCAGCATCACCGGCCGCACGCCGGCCGAGGCGCGCAAGGCACTCGAACAGAAAAGCCCGCAGAACCGCCTGATCATGCCCGAGGAGGTCGCGGCCGTGGTGGTGTTCCTGGCCCGCGATGCGAGCTTCGGAATTAACGGACAGGCGATCAATATCGACGGCGGCGCGGTGCAGACCTGACCGGGACAGCGGCGGCCAAGGAGTATCGATGGGGTACGATTTTCTATACGAGGTTGACCGCGGAGTCGCGACCATCACGCTCAATCGCCCCGAAGTGCTCAATGCACTGACGTTCGAGGTCTATGCGCAACTGCGCGATCTGTTTGCCGCGCTCCAGCGCGACGATTCGGTCAAGGCGGTGGTTATCACCGGCAAGGATCGCGCCTTCTGCTCGGGCGGCGACGTCGAGGAGATTATCGCCAAGCTGCTCAAGTTCGATGCGCGCGGCCATCTCGATTTTACCCGCATGACCGGCGCCGTGGTGCGGAACATGCGCGCGCTCGACAAACCGATTATCGCCGCGGTCAACGGGATGGCGGCGGGCGCCGGCGCGGTGATCGCGCTGGGCGCCGACCTGCGAATTCTCTCGGAGCAGGCGCGCTTCGCCTTTCTGTTCACCAAGGTGGGATTGGCCGGGGCGGACATGGGCGCCGCCTACCTGCTGCCGAAGATCGTCGGGATGGGCCGCGCACTGGAGCTCTTGTTCTTCGGTGATACGATCGATGCGGCGACGGCCGAGCGCTATGGAATCGCGAACCGGGTGGTGCCGCCCGAGGAGCTGATGGCGGCCGCCAATCAGTGGGCGCGCCGGCTTGCCGAGGGTCCCTCGATGGCGCTGTCGGTCACCAAGCATCTGGTCAACAACGAGCTCAATATGGATATCGCTTCGGCGATCGAGAACGAGGCCCAGGCGCAGGCGCTGCTGATGCGCGGCGAGGATTTCAAGATCTTTTACGAGGCGTTCATCAACCAGCAGCAGCCGAAATTTGTCGGCCGCTGAAATCGCCGGCTGCGAGGTAAAAGTGGAAAAGCGAGTGATCAATCCGCCCAGCCTTCCGCCGCCGCGCGGCTACAACAATGGAATTCTGGTGAACGGCGGCCAGACCCTGTTCATGGCCGGACAGGATGCGAGCGGCCCCGACGGCAAGATCGTCGCGCCGGGCGATATCGTCGCGCAGTTCGAGCAGGTGATGCGCAATTTGAAGGCAGTAGCGGAGGCGGCGGGCGGCGCCGTCACGGATATCGTCAAGCTGACGATCTTCGTGGGCAGCCGCCAGGAGTATATCGCCCGGTTGAAGGAGATAGGCCGTATCTTCCGCAACTATTTCGGCGGCTACTATCCGGCGATGGCGCTGTTCGAGGTGCGCGGATTTTTTCAGCCCGAGGCGCTGGTCGAGATCGAAGGGATCGCCGTGATCGCTGAGAAGTGATGGAGCGCTATGACAGATAGCCCGTACTGGAATCCCAAGAACGAGACGATGCCGCGCGAGGAGCTCAAGCGGCTGCAACTGCTGAAGCTCAGGCGGATCAGCGAATGGGCCTATGCCAAGGTGCCGTTCCATCGGCGCCGTTTCGACGCCGCCGGGTTCCACCCCGATCAGCTCAAATCGCTCGACGACGCTCGGCGTATCCCGACCATGACGCGCGATGATTGGGTCACGACCCAGGCCGAGAAACCGTTGTGGGGCGACCTGATCGCGACCGAGCCCCGCAACGCGATCCGCTACCATCTCACCTCCGGCTCGACCGGCCGCCAGCCGCTGCGCGCGCTCGACGGCATCAAGGACTGGGAGTGGATTTCCGAGATGTGGTGCTACGGCTCGTGGGCCTTCGGCGTGCGTCCCGACGACGTGGTCTATTTCGCCTTTGGCTACGGCTCGTTCATCGGCTTCTGGGGCGCGCATTACGCCTGCGAGAAAATCGGCGCGCTGGTGGTCCCCGGCGGTGCGCAGACCACCGAGCGCCGGGTCGCGCAGATCCTCGAGCTCGGCGTGACCACAATTTATTCCACGCCCACCTATGCGTTGCGGCTGTGGCAGGAGGCGGTCGAGATGGGCATCGACCTCTCTAAGAGCAAGGTCGAGCGGGTGATCGTCTCGGGCGAGCCGGCCGGCTCGATACCGGCGATGAAACGCCAGCTCGAGCATGGATGGGGCGCCAAGTGCGGCGATACGGCCGGGATGACCGAGATCGGCACGATCTTCACCTTCGAGTGCGCCGAACAGCCTGGCGGCACGCATATCATCGAGGATCACCTGCTCGAGGAGGTGATAAACCCCGCCTCGGGCGAGCCGATCGGCTATGGCGAGCTCGGCGAGCGGGTGGTGACCTCGTTCGGACGCGGCTTTATCCCGCTAATCCGCTACCGTAGCGGGGACATCGTGATGCGGGTGCCGCACAGCACCTGCAAGTGCGGGCGGACCAGCGATATCTACGACGGCGGCATCCGCGGCCGCTGGGACGACATGAAGCTGATTCGCGGCACCAACGTCTATCCGCGTGCCGTCGAGTCGATCATCCGCGAGTACGACTCGATCGACGAGTTCCAGATCTATGTCTGGCGCGACGAGAACAATATTCGCGATGAGATCACGATCCGGGTCGAACTCAAGCCCGATCACAAGACCGAATGGGAGCCGCTGCGCGATCGGCTCGGCAAGGATCTCGCCGGCGCTCACGAGGGCTTACGCTTCAATCTCGAACTAATGCCGCAGGGCAGCCTGCCCCGCTACGAACTCAAGGCCAAGCGGCTGGTCGACGCGCGCCCGCAGGCGGGCGGTCTCCAGAGCTGACTCTCAGAAGGGAAAAAATATGCCCAGGAAGGAAACCGATCTGCTCGGCAAGGAGTTAAGCGAGAGCGAGGAGAAGCTGTTGGCGGCCTACCGCGAGCTCAAGAGCCTGGCGACCCGTCCGGACCTGCCGCCCTGCGCGGCCCGCGGATTACGCAAGGCGCTGGCCTGTATGTGGCAGGTAGTCAACGACTTGGACCTTGAGTTCGAGCAACTTTACGATCTCGGAGTCTAGCACCAGGGCGTAAAAGGACCGGGGTCGATACCGGGTCTGGAGAAGTGATTGTGGTCAATTACTTCGCCGACAAGGACGAGCCGATCGCGCTCGCGACGCTCGCCGCACCTGCGCCCAAACACTAGCTATCGCTCCGCCCGCGTGACTGGCATCATGCAAAACCTTGCGCAGCTTCAGGTCGCCGCGCGATAGTCGCCAATCGGGCGGCGTCGATGCGCGCGCCGCCCGATGAAAGGCTCCGTCATGGCAGGTCTGCTGATTCGCGGATGCGGGATTCTCACGATGAATTCGGCCGGCGAGACCTTTCCGGCTGGCGATATCCTGATCGAGGATGACCGGCTGATCAGCGTCGGCCCGCTTCGGGAGCCCGTTCCGGACCAGGTCGAGGTGATCGACGGCCGCGGCAAGATCGCGATGCCGGGCTTCGTCAACGCGCATCACCATCTGTTCCAGAGCCTGCTGCGCGGGCTGGCGCCGAATTCGCGGCTCCCGAACTGGCTTACCGGGTGTCTGTTGCTGGTCGGTCCCCATCTGGCGCCCGAAGATCTGCACTGGGCGGTGCGGCTCAGCCTTGCCGAATGTATCGAGTCGGGCGTGACCAGCACTATCGATTGGGCTTTCAGTCTGCACAGCGTCGAGCACGCGGCCGCGACTCTGGAGGGCGCGCAGGCCAGCGGCGTGCGCATCCATTTTGCTTACGGTCCTTCGATGGCGGGCGGATGGAATGACTTCGATATCCGCCGCGACGATTTCGAGCGGATTCGCGAGCGTTACTTCGACGGACGCCCGGCGGCGGGGCGGATGCGGCTGTGGCTCGGGCTGGGCGGCCCGGAACTGCAGCCGGAGAAATCATTTCGCGACGAATTCGCGCTGGCCCGGAAATACGGCCTGAACGTGCATATTCATCTGCGCGAAGTTGAGACGCTGGAACCCGCCGATGCAGTCGAGCGCATGCGCGATTGGGGATTGCTGGGGCCCGATCTGCTGCTGGCGCACGCGGTCCATCTGCGCGACCGGGATATCGGCCTGCTCGCCGAAAGCGGCACGAAGGTGAGCTACAACCCGCTGTCGAACATGCGGCTCGGCAGCGGAATCTGCCGCGTGGTCGAACTGCGCCGCGCCGGCGTCGACGTGGCGCTCGGCCTTGACGGCTCGGCCTCCAGCGACAACAACGACTATTTCGCGCTGATGCGCTCGGCGATAGGCCTGCAGCGCGCCCGGCATCTCAGCGCCGACTGCTTGCCGGTGGACGAACTGCTCCGGATGGCGACGGTCGACGGCGCCCGCGCGCTCGGCGACGGTGAGGTCGGAGTGCTCGCGCCCGGGATGAAGGCCGACCTTATCCTGATCGATCCCGGCACGCTGAATTTCACGCCGCTCAATGATTTCGTCGCGCAACTGGTCTTTTGCGGGCAGCCGCGCAACGTCGATACCGTGATCGTCGACGGCCGCATTCTCAAGCGCGGCGGCGAACTGGTGGGCGTCGATCGCGAAGAGATCATGTCGAAATGCCGCGCGGCGGCGCGCCGGCTGCTGAGCGCCGGGCAGGTCCGGCATCGGCCGCTTCTCGCCGGGTAACCAATGGAGGAAAACCCAATGGCAACGCTACGCTACTTGGAAGGTTCGCCGAAAATCGCCTACGAGCGCGAGGGCCGCGGTCCGCTGGTGGTGTTCATGCACGGCATCGGCGGGAACCGCGGCAACTGGACCGATCAGCTCGCCTATTTCGGCCGGCGCTACTGCGCGATCGCCTGGGACGCGCGCGGCTATGGCGCCAGCGACGACTCGCCGTCGACGCTCAAGTTCACCGACTATGCCGACGATCTGCGCCGCCTGCTCGACCATCTCAAGGCCGAAAAGGCGCACGTGGTTGGCCTCTCGATGGGCGGGATGATCGCGCAGGACTTCCACGCGCGCTATTCCGACCGGGTCGCGACGCTCGCACTGGTCGACACCAACCTTGGGATGGCGATGCAGTCCGAGGAATTCAAGCAGGAGTTTCTCGCCCGGCGCCTGGCGCCGCTGGAACGCGGGCTGACGCCCAAGGATACTGCGACCGAGAACGCCAAGGCGCTGGTCTCGCCGCATACGCCCGACGAGCTGGTCGCGAAGCTGCGCGCTTCGCTGTCCGCGCTGCGGGTCGAGCCCTACAAGCAGGCAATCCGCGCGATCCTGACCACCGATTTCCGCGCGGTCAACAAATCGGTCAAGGTGCCCACGCTCGTGATCGTTGGCGAGGACGACCGGCTCACGACCCCGGCGCAGGCGGATGACCTGGCACGGACGATTCCCGGCGCCCACAAGATCGTGATCGAGCGCGCCGGCCATCTGAGCAACCTGGAGCAGGCCGGCCACTTCAATGTGGCACTCGCGGCGTTTCTCGATCGCCACGCCGCGGCGGCGTCACGGGTGGACTGAGGGATTCC
>JBGPMT010000131.1:0-8330 GCA_041487135.1 Binataceae bacterium (SeqCode)
CTCGATGCGCGCGGTCGAGATCGGGTCGAGCGCCGAGCACGGCTCGTCCATCAGCAGCACCTCGGGCTCCACCGCGAGCGCGCGCGCTACGCACAGGCGCTGTTGCTGCCCGCCCGAGAGGCTCACTCCCGGCTCATCGAGACGGTCCTTGACCTCTTCCCACAGCGCCGCATGA
The DNA here is from genome assembly GCA_041487135.1 of Binataceae bacterium (SeqCode). Lineage (GTDB taxonomy): Bacteria > Desulfobacterota > Binatia > Binatales > Binataceae > JAJPIG01. The sequence continues at coordinate 176 of JBGPMT010000131.1, forward strand.
TGCAGGCTGCGCTCGACAATCTCGTCGCGCTCAGCGCGGCTCAGCCGGGCACTGTTGAGCCGCAGCCCGGCCGCGACGTTCTCGGCAATCGACATGGTCGGGAAGGGCGCGGGCTTTTGGAACACCATCCCAATCCGGCGCCGGACCCGGGCTGGGTCGAGGCCCGAGGCGTAGATATCCTCGCCTTCGAGCAGCACTTCGCCCGCGGCCGTCGCCCCCGGCACTTCTTCGTGCATCCGGTTGAGGCATCGCACCAGCGTCGATTTCCCGCATCCGGACGGGCCGATGATCGCGGTCACCAGGTTGGAGCCGACCTTCAGATCGATATTCCTGAGCGCCTGGATTTGGCCATGGCTGTAGTATGCGTTCAGTTGCCGGCAGATGAGCTTGTCGACCATAAGGGCTATCTGGGCACCCGCGTGGCGCCTCTGGTCATCCATCTTACGCCGATTTCAAGCGCCAGCACGATGCAGGTGAGAACCAGCGCGCCCGCCCAGGCCTGACGTTGCCAGTCGGCAAAGGGCGAGATGGCGAAGGCGTAGACCTGAACGGTCAGAGACGCGATCGGGCGCGTCACCGAAGTTGACCAGAACTGATTGCCGAATGCGGTAAAGAGCAGCGGGGCGGTCTCGCCGGTAATCCGGGCGATCGCCAGGATCACGCCGGTGGCGATTCCGGCCAGCGCCGTCCGCACCACTACCGAGAGACTGGTGCGCCAGCGCGGCACCCCCAGCGCCAGGGCCGCCTCGCGCAACTCGCGCGGCACCAGCTTGACCATCTCCTCGGTGGTGCGGGTCACCAGCGGGATCATTATGACCGCCAGCGCGAACGATCCGGCCAGGGCCGAAAACCCGTGCATCGGCCGCACCACGACCGCGTAGGCGAAAATTCCGACCACGATCGACGGCACACCCATGGTGATGTCTGCCGCGAAGCGGATCGCGCGGCCGATCGAGGTCAGGGGATGCTCGGCGAGATAAAGCCCTGCGCCGATTCCGATTGGCACGCCGATCAGGCAGGCCATCCCGACCAGCTCGAAAGTTCCGACGATCGCGTTGGCCATCCCGCCGCCGGGCTCGCCGACCGGTCTTGGGGTCCGGATGAAAAAGTCGAGATTGAGGCTGCCCGCCCCCTTGCTCACCAGGTAGCCGAGCACCAGGAACAGAGGTACGAGCGCGAGCAGCGTCGCCAGGGCCGTGATCGCGATCATCGCGTCGCTCTTGAGCTTGCGCCGGAACTGCCCGGCCATTTCCAACGACCGGTTCATCGCGCCCCTCCGCCCTCGCCACGCGTCGCGCTCAGGACCAGGACCCGCGCCGCGACGTTCAGCAACAGGCCGACCGCGAGCAGCACCAGGCCGAGTTCCATCAGCGAGGAGAGATAGAGGTTCGAGGTCGCCTCCGCGAATTCGTTCGCGATCGCGCTGGCCAGCGTCGCCGACGGCGCGAACAGCGAGGCCGAGATTTCCGGCCGGTTGCCGATCACCATTGCGACCGCGATGGTTTCGCCCAGGGCGCGTCCCAAACCCAGGATGATGGCGCCGATTATTCCCGAACGCCCATACGGCAGCACCGCCGTACGCACCATCTCCCAGCGCGTCGCCCCCAGCGCGAGTGCCGCCTCGCGCTGGGTCTGCGGCACGGCCCTGAAGATATCCGTGCAGACCGAAGCGATGTACGGCAGGACCATGATCGCGAGCAGCACCCCCGCGCAGAGCATGCTGACCGAGACCTGTTGACCCTTGAACAAGGGGAGGAAGCCCAGCGAACTACTGAGCGCCGGCTCGACGTGATCGCGCAGCCACGGCCCGAGCACGAAGATTCCCCATAGGCCATAGACCACGCTGGGGATCGCGGCCAGCAGCTCGACCAGGAACCCGATCCTGCGGCTCAGCCATTCCGGCGCCGTCTCGCTCAGGCATAGCGCCGTGCCAAGGCTCAAGGGTACCGCGATCACGAGCGCGAGCAGCGAGGAGACCACCGTCCCATAGATGAACGGCAAGGCTCCATACTGATCGTTGACCGGGTCCCAGTCGGTGCTGACGACAAAGCCGAGCCCGAATTTCTGGATTGAGGCGGTCGAACCGAGGATCAGCGAGAGGGCGAGTCCGAACAGGATCGAAAGGATTATCAGCCCGAGCGCCAGGGTCGTGAACGCGAACAGCCGATCTCCGAACGGCCGCACGCCGAAGCCGACCCGCCGGCGCCTCTCGCGCCCTGCCACCGCCGCGGTATCTGCCGTCGCTTCGAAGAACTCTGCCAAGCGCTCCTGCCCTCAGTATGCCGTATACCGTGCCGATACGCTTTGATCCGCTGAAAGCCATCGTATGTCACGGGCGAATCCAAATTAAGGAAGTAGTGTTACGGAAATGTTACGCGCTGGCCAAATCGAAATTAAAACCCGATCTTTCGGTCTATTTTCAAGCCAGGATGGGACGCCTCGACGATACGCCCGGGGTGGAGTATTTTTTCTGTTATGAGCGTTTTGGTGCCCTATGTGGTCGAGCAAACCGGACGCGGTGAGCGTTCCTACGATATCTATTCGCGGCTGCTGAAGGACCGGATTATCTTTGTCGGCGGTCCGATCAGCGACGACGTCGCCAACCTGGTTACCGCGCAGCTGTTGTTCCTCGAATCAGAGGATCCAGAGAAAGAGATCAGCATGTATATCAACTCGCCCGGCGGGTCGGTCACGGCCGGCCTGGCGATCTACGATACGATGCAGTTCGTCAAACCGCCGGTCTCTACCCTGTGCGTCGGTCAGGCCGCCAGCATGGGCGCAGTGCTGCTGACGGCTGGCGCCAAGGGCCGCCGTTATGCCCTGCCCCACGCCCGCATGATGATCCATCAGCTATCGGGCGGCTTCGAGGGCCAGGCCGCGGATATCGATATCCAGGCGCGCGAGGCGCTCAGGCTGCGCGAGCTGCTGAACAATATCCTCGCCTATCATACCGGCCAGAATATCAAGCGGGTCGAACGGGATACGGACCGCGACACTTTCATGACCCCGCTGCAGGCGGTCGAGTACGGGCTCATCGACGAGGTGATCGTTGGCCGCAGCAGCCCTACCCAGTAGCGGTGCTTGGGCGCAGCGGCCAAAACCGTCCGATCACGCAGCGCGGCGGATTCGTGCTAGGCTCGCCGCCGTAATCTCCGGGGTCGGCGGGATAAGATGGCGAAGATCGATTTCTACTTCGATTTCCTGAGTCCCTACAGCTACCTCGCGACCTTTCGGCTCCCGCGGTTGCGTGCCGAGCTCGGTGCCGAAATCGTCTTCCACGTAGTCGATCTCGAGGCCGCCAAGGAGGCCATCGGCAACACCCGTCCGGCCAGTCATCTGCTGCCCAAGAAGCTGCGCTATCTGAAAGCCGACCTCGCCCGTTGGGCCGCAAGCTACCAGGCGCCACTGGTCTTTCCTGAAACCCTCGCCCACTTCGATCTCAAATCCGCCGCGCGGCTCAACCGGGGCTTCTTATGCGCCGCGCGCCGGGGCGCCGGCGAGGCCTATCTCAACGCCGCCTTTGCCGCGCTGTGGGCGGCGCGGCGTGAGCCCAGCGACGCGACGCTCAAGCATGCGGCCGCGCAGGCGGGCCTCGACCCGGCCGAGATCGCCGCCGCGGCCGACGCCCCGGAGACCCGCGCCGAGTACGCACGCGAGAATCTTGAGGCACAGGCCCGCGGGGTCTTCGGCGTGCCGACTTTCATCGCCGGCGATCAGTTATTCTGGGGCAACGACCGCATCGACTTCCTCGAGGAGTACCTCCGCGATCCACAGGCGGCGGTGCATCCTTAAGGAGCCTGGAGGCGCGCCGGAGGTGGCCGGTCGGAACGGGAATGATCATGACGCAAATTCATTTCTATTTTGATTTCTTCAGCCCCTACTCATATCTCGCCAGCCTGCCGGTCGGCGATCTCGCCGCGCGCCATGGCGCGACCATCACCTACCACGTGGTGGACAACCAGGTTATCAAGCTCAACGCCGGGACGACCGGACGGCCCAACCATGCCCTGCCGCCGAAGTATCGCTACCTGCGCTCCGATCTCGCCCGCTGGGCGCGCCGCTACGGGGTGCCGCTGATCTCGCCGGAGAGCGTCTCCCATATGGACCATACGATCCCGCCCCGCATCGGCCGCGGGTTCCTGGTCGCCGGACGCCGCGGCAACGAGATCGCCTATCTGCACGACGCCTACCGGAAGATCTGGGGCGAAGCCGTCGAAATGAACGAGGCCCTGCTGCGCGACCTGGCCTCGTCCGCCGGACTGCCGGCCGGGGACTTCCTGAAGGCGATCGATTCCAACGAGGTCCGCAAGGAGGCCGAGCGCGAGATGGCGGAGGCTTCCGAGCGCGGGGTTTTCGGCGTGCCCAGCTTTATCGTCGACGGGGAACTCTTCTGGGGCAATGACCGGCTCGAGATGGTCGAGGAACTTCTGCGCGATGCGTCGAAAGGCGTGCGCGCTTAGATTGCGAGCGAAAAAAATAAATCAGGAGGCGCGGCAATGCCAACCAAGCGCGAGTTGCTGACAGCGAAGGATGTTAACGGAGCCTGGGTGATCATGCCGACCACGGCCAAGGACGGCGCCGAGGACTGGCGCATGACCGACACGCTTGACCTCGACGAGACCGCCCGGGCGGTCGACGCGCTCATCCGCGCCGGCATCGACGGGTTGCTCTCGATGGGCACCTTCGGCGAGGGCGCGACGCTCACGCTCGACGAGAAAAAGCGCTTCATGGCGGCGCTGGTCGAGTCGGTGCGCGGCCGGATCCCGGTTTTCGTCGGCACCACCACGCTCAACACGCGCGATACCATCGCTCTCACGCGCTATGCCGCCGATCTCGGCGCCGATGGCACCATGCTGGGCATCCCGATGTGGTGCGCGCCGAGCGTCGCGACCGCGGTGCGCTTCTACAGCGACGTCGCCGAGGCCTGCCCCAACATGGCGATCTGCGTCTACGCCAATCCCGAGGCCTTCAAGTTCGACTTCCCGCATCCGTTCTGGGCGCAGGTCGCGGAGATTCCGCAAGTCATCAGCTGCAAGTACATCGGGGTCGCCGGCCTGCTGCAAAATATCGATCTCTCGCGGCGGCGAATCCGCTTGATGCCGCTCGAGCTCGAATACTACGCCGGCGCGCGGCTCGACGATTTCGTCACCGCCTTCTGGAGCAGCGGCGCGGTCTGCGGTCCCAAGCCGACCCTGGCGCTGCGCGACGAGGTGACCAAGGCGCGGCAGACCGGTGACTGGAGCCGCGCCAAGAAGCTCAACGACGAGATGGGCAAGACCGTCCAGACGATGTTCCCGCACGGCAGCTTCAAGGAGTTCTCGATGTACAACATCGGGATCGAAAAGGAGCGGATGCAGGCGGCGGGATGGATGAAAGTCGGACCGTGCCGGCCCCCGTACCACGTGATCCCCGAGGACATCCGCGAAGGCGCGCGAATCGCGGGCCAGCGCTGGGCCGAGCTCGAGAAGCGGATGCCGCTATTCTGACGCGCCACCGCTCAGAACCCAATCAATGAAGCGCTGCGACGGGCGTCCCCAAGGGGCGCCCGTCGCACGTCGGCGCAACTCAGCTCCGTATCGGGATGCAATTCGATGATAGGACTCTTCACCGAGGGATCGCTCACGCCCGGCCGCAGCGTCCAGACCTGCTACCGCCAGATCGGCGAGCAAATCGTGATCGCCGACCAGCTCGGCTACGACCTCTTCTCAACCACGCAAAGCTACGGCCTCGATCACGCCGACTCGACCTTCTCGGTGGTGCCCGACCCGCTCGCCCTGTTCCTCGCCCAGGTGCCGCGCACCGAACGGATCAAGTTTCTCACCGCGATTACCATCGCTCCGTTCCATCATCCGGCGATCGCGCTTTCGGACTTCGCCGCCGCCGACCTGCTGAGCGAAGGGCGCGTGATGATCGGAATCGGCCGCGGCCATCCGTGGCTCTACGAGCGGCTGGGCTTCGATCAAAACGAATCGAAGGAGCGCGCCGCCGAGTTCTGCCGGATGGTGCGGACCATCCTCGACGCGCCGACCGGCCGGCATACGCTGGACGGCAAATTCTGGCGGATACGCGATTTCGAGTTGCTGCCGCAATTCGTCCAGAAGGCGCCCCAGGTCTTTTTCGCGGTTTCGATCAGTCCCTCTTCCGCCGTCGAAGCGGCCACCCACGGCTTCGGGATCCTCATCCCGGCCTATCTCGGTACGCCGATCGAGGCGGTCGAGATGCTGATGCACGCCTATCGCGAGGAATACCAGAAACGCTGGGGCGCGCCCGGCCAGATTCTGCTCGGCGTCAACTTCTACGGCCTCGCGGACGAACGTGCCGCGATCGCGACCGGGGCCCGCGCGCTAGCGGCGCAGATGAAGGTGTTCGCCCGCAACATGACCGGCTACACAAAAAAATTCGGTGACCAGTACGCCGCCTATCGCGAGATCGGCGCGATGTTCGAGGAGATGTCCGACCCGAAGGTTTGCGAGCAGCGCGTGATGTCGGATTTCCCGCGCCATCTCGCCTTCTGGGGCAACCGGCCGGTGCTCGAACAGAAGCTTAAAGAAGTGATCGGGCGGCTTCGCCCCGACGGATTGATCCTCAACATCGATTGCGGCGGCATCGCACTCGAGGCCGCGGCCGCCTCGATGCGCTTTTTCGCGACCGAACTGATGGCCGACGTGCGTGGCTGGCTGGCCCGACCAAGCTAGTGGAATGCGGACGTCGCTGGCCTGTCTATCAGCTATTAGTAATGACCGAAATAAAGGTTCTCGCTTCCAGGGTCGATGGCAATGCGAATTCTCTCCAGGCAACCGTGGAATCCCAAGAACGAGGGGTTGTCCTTCCAGTCATTAGGGTCAGGCACGAAAACGGTCGCTTGCAGTTCTGTTGATGCCCCAGAGTCCGCAACGAGCGTCAGACGCGCACGATATAGCCGGCCACTGACAGTGCCTAGGTGCGTTCGAAGCTCTGCAATATCGAGGAATTCAGATGGGGAAAAGCTTAATTGTTCGGCGATGCTAGGCTCACAAATCAGGTACGGCGCCCCGGTATCTATGACTGCGGCGATACGAACGCCTTCGATTTCCACTTCGACGGAAAGCTTCCCGGTCGGTCCTTCCGAGTAGTCGTATGGGGCACTGCCGGAGAACTCGAGTTGCATCACCGTACTCGCGTGAGGAGGGTCCCTCTTGGGGCTGTGGGTGAGCCTACCTTCCTCAAGACTTCCTGAAGAGTTCTTCCTTCTGCGAGGAGCGTTCCTTTTTTTAGCGCTACCCACCGACCACTGTGCTCTGCCCTGTGTTGCCTGAGCCACGCCAGATTGGCGCGCAGGCCGGGATCAGAAGGGAGATCGGTCCGAAGCAAGTCGGGTGGTGCAAGAAGCCTCGCGTACTTGCGCAGCTCCTCCGAGTCGGAATGATGACCTAGACCGGCACTTGCTAGGTCTCGGGCTATCATCAGCGCGCCAGCTTTGAGAGCCAAACTTATCGCCTGTATGACCTCTGAAGCCGAGCGGCCTCCCCAGCTCGTCGATTCACATATCTCTGAAAACCGTCGCACATCGCCCTTTTCCGCAGCATTTCGCAAGTCGGCGAAGAGACGGGCGGACTGTTGGCGCAGAATTTCAGGCGGCGGTTGAAGTTGCTCTTGTGCTCGCTGGAATACGACGAACGTCCCAGCTGAGGTTTTCAACCGAAATTGAGGGTGTTGCGACGAAGCTAGGGGTTGACCAGCTAACGGCCGAGCCTCCCTTCGCGCTTTGACCTCAGCGAGATATTTGGCTTTGCGCGCATCGAGGAGTGGTGCGGCCAGTTGGCGTACCAGGTCGCGCTTTTTATGAAAGGTTTCCTGCGCCTGCATGAGGTCCTAAGGAAAGCCCGGGATGCTCAGACCTAGGTAATTGAGAAGGTCGGTCTCCTCTTGTTGAACGGCTGAGGCGATTCCGTCCAAGGAGGTAGCAGCGTCGAAGGTTCGAACCAGCCTGACATAAAGAGCGTCGGGAAATTGAGCGGAAAGGTCTATATGCCACAGCCTGTTCTTTCGGTGCAGCAGGAATCCGTATCCCTCCAAGTCGTGGCTGACGGATTTGAGGTCGGAAGGGAGGAAACGGGACGTCAGTTCCAAGCGTGTCCGCCCCTGGGGCGCCAGATGAATATCCAGCACCGCATCC
>JBGPMT010000132.1:0-8275 GCA_041487135.1 Binataceae bacterium (SeqCode)
GGCGTGGGCGAAGGGCTGCGTCCGTACGGCGGCACATCGACCGCGATGGTACGGAACCAGCTCGAGTAATGTGCGGTCTGGTACAGCCACAGGCGATGGTCGTACGGGTTGCCATGGATGAAGAGCATGACGGGGCCATGCTTGCCATGCTGCTCGTAGTGCAGCTTCCCCAATATGTGCGCGGCCAAGTGTCACCTCCCCGGCGCGATGGTGGCCGTTGCGCTCATTGCCCGGGGAAAAACCGGGCGCGCTCGCGGCCGTTGATAACGCGCGGCTGCCGATACCGCTCGACCGCGAAGCTGACCTCGTTGAGCGACAACGCCATCTGCAGCAGCCGCTGCGCCTCCTCGGGCATGCGATCCAGCGGAAACAGATTCAGATATTCGACGATCGCCGGCAGCCGGCGCATCATGGCGTCATAGAAGACCTGCAGCTCCTCGAGGGTGCTGTTTTCGCGGGCCGCCATCCGCTCGACTTCCGCGCTCAGCGCCCAATGCGCGAACGGCCCGAGATCCTGAAAGGATTCGGGCAGCGCGCCGCCGGACTTCGCTATCCCGTCCCCGCCGCGCATGGTCTCAGGCACCGTTGCGGATCGCGACCTGTTCGTCCACCACTTTGTGAAAATGCCGGATCGCGACTTCCTCGTCCTGCAGGATGAGATGCTGCTTGGCGCGCGAAGCAAGACCGGCATGAACGGTCTCGTGCGCGGTCGCATCCTCGTCGAACACCACGCGGTTGAAAACCTGCATGAAGTCCTGGCTGAGCCGTTCGGCGGCGTTTTGCGGATCGGGCCCGTAGAACCTGATCTCCCACAGCGTGCGATCGACCGCCAGCGGCCAGAAGGTGTGCGTGATGCAGGAGTCGTTGGCCGGGCCGCGGAAGAAGATCATCACGAAGTTGGGAAACAGCAGGTAGAACTCGAAGACGTTGCGCATCGGCAGCCGGCATCGCGACGGCCCCTGGTCGATCTGGAACATCGCCGCCTCGATGGGCGTCGGCCGGTAGGCGGCATTGAGCTCGGCCGTGTAGACGCTGTGACGGTTGAAAAAGCTCACGTCCTCGAGCCGCAGGCAGCCCTCGTCGGTGCCGACAAAAAGATTGGGCATCAGGTAACGATGCTGGGAGGAGACGTGGTAGCCCTCGTTCTGGGCATCCAGCGCGACCTTCCAGTTGGCGCGTTCATTAACCCGGTAAGAGCGCTGGAGCCTAAGTTGGTCGAAGCCTTCGGGGGTGAGCCGTTGCGTGACACCGTCGAGGTATTCGGCGAGGGTCTCGCGCGGATCGAGATTGATGAAGATGAAGCCGTTGAAGATCTCGGTGGCGACCGGGGTCAGGCCGAGCTTGCTCTTATCAAGGTCAAAGAAGTTCTCCGCATCGGGAACCCACTTGAGCTGGCCGGTCGAGTCATAGCCCCAGGAGTGGAAATTGCACGTCATGTATCCGCGGCATCTGCCCGACTCGTCCCAGGCCAGGGTATTGCCGCGATGCGAGCAGACGTTATGAAATCCGCGTACCACGCCGTCCTGCCCGCGCATCACGAGGATCTGGGCGTCGCAGATCGCGACCTCCCTGACTATGTAGTCCCCGCGCTCGGGAAGTACGCAGACGTTGCCGACGCATAGCCATGAACGTCTGAAGATGCGCTCGCGTTCGAGCTCGAAGAACTCCGGCGAGATACACGACTCGGCCGCGACGGGCGCCGTTCCCAGCTCCGGAAACTTCTTCGCCCAGCGCTTGTTGCCGATCACGGTCGTCATATTTCGACCTCCGCCGCTTTTGCCGAGGAAGCCAGACCGCCCGGTGGGAAGCCTGACGGGCGGGGGCCTGGCTGCTCTTTATAAATACCAAAGCGGGTATTTTCACAAGGCGCGCGCCCGGCGCTATTTTGTCCCCTTGGATTTCCTCTGCCGCCGGTCAGTTTCGCGGCCGGAACACTCATTCAGTAGCGCGCGATGACCTCGCGGCTGAGCTCCTCGATCATCTCGCGTGCGTCGCAGGAGACCTGGAAGGCGACCTGCTTCACTCCCATCGCTTCGGCCGCCCGAATCCGCGCGATCACCTCGTCGGCGCTGCCGGTGCATGAAAAGTTCCTGATCAGCTCTTCGTCGACGAAGCGTTCTTCGCCCGGCTTCAGGTAGATCAGATGGCCTTCGTGAATTTCCAGGTAGCGGCGATCGGCCGGGGTTTTCATCTTGGCGACGTACTCGTCGCGGTAACGTCGCAATCTCTCCGCAAACGGCGCTTCGAGCGCCTTGACCAGGCCGAGATTGCGTTCCCACAGGGCGTGGAGCAGGAGGACCATCGACGGACCGACGCGCCGCACGACGCGCGGCGCCATCGCGGACTCACCCGGGCGCAAGACGCAAGCGGTTGTCAATGCTGCGATCGGAATATCCCTTACCTGGCGCCCGGCTTTGCGAGCGCCTTTCTCCAGGGCCTTGAGTCCGCTGCCCAACTGCCCGGGATCCAACCCCGGCGTGATCCAGCCGTCAGCCAGTTCACCGGCGAGTTCTATGACCTTGGGTCCCGAGGCGGCCATGTAGATCGGGATCGGATCCTTGATGTTGATGTAGCCCTGGTCGGGATGGACGAATCGCATCCATCCGCTACGCTCGCCTTCCCGAAATGGGACCTCTTCCCCGGCCAGCAGCCGGCGCGTGCTCTCGAGATAGTTTCGCACCGTGGCAAGCGGCAACGGCGGCAGACCCATCGTGTTGCGGCCCGTGAATCCGGTTCCCAGACCGAGCCGGACCCTGCCCGGCGCCATCTGATTGATGGTCGCGATCGAGTGGGCCGTGACGGGCGCTATCCGGCTTGAGGGGATCGCGACGGCGGTGCCGAGCTTCATGTGCCGGGTATGCTCTGCCGCCAGCGCCATGCAGACGTAAACATCGCTATACAGGAGCTGCGAGTCGAAGAACCAGGCGCTGGTGAAGCCGCAGTCCTCCGCAATCACCAGTTCCTTCCACGCATCGGGACGCGGAGGATAGACTAATCCGAACTCCATGCCGCACTCCTTTCCGGCTCGTGAACCGGGCGGGCCTCAACCACGTTTGATCAGCTCCGGCATCACCTTGCCGGCAAAGAGTTCCAGCGAGCGCAGCGACTCGGCTGCCTGCAGGCTGCCAAACTTCATATTCAGCATTATGTAGTTGAAGCCGGCTTGCGAGCTCTGGTTTGCGATCTCGTCGTAGACGCGGCTCGGCGAACCGACGATCATCCCGCCGCCCTCGCGCAGCACGTCGAACGGGATGGTCACCCGGTTGTCGCTCAGCCCGTAGTCATTCACCAGCTTGTTGATGTTGCGCTCGTATACGTCGTATGCCCCGCGTGCCACCGCTTCGGCCTTGCGATCGTCGTCGTCGACGAACAGGAAGCGCAGCGGCCCGATCTTGGGATCGGTCACATGGGGCTGCAGATTGTCCGGCGTGTTCGCGTATTGCTTGCGCGTCTGCCAGTAGAGCTCAACTCCGCGCTTGAGCGTCTTAAGCGGTCCTCCCGTGCCGACGCTCATCCCGCGACGGGCCGCGAAAATGATCGATTCGTCGTTTAAGGCGCCATACCACAGGCCTGGATAGGGCCGCTGTACCGGCCGCAAATCCATCACCGGGACGTCATCGAAGCGAAAGTGAGTTCCACGATGCTTGAGCCGCTCGTGGGTCAGGCCCTTGATGATCACCTCGAGCGCCTCTTCGAAGATTTCGCGGGCCTCGAGCGTATTGATTCGGTAGAACTGATGTTCGTAGACGTTGATGCCGCGTCCGACTCCGATCTCGAGCCGCCCGCCCGAGAGGTTGTCCAACATGCAGATTTCGTAGATCAGCCGCAGCGGGTTATAGAACGGCAGCAGGTAGACCATCGGGCCCAGCCGGATGCGCGTGGTCTGCCGGGCCAGCGCGGCGAGGAACAATCCCGGCGAGGGCACCATCGAGAGCGGGGTCGCATGATGCTCCGCCAGGTGATAGCCCCAGAAGCCGGCCCGTTCGGCTTCCTGGATGAACTTGATGTGCTCGTTGTAGAGTACCGCGAGCTCAGGGCTGCCGCTCGATTTCTCGATATGGTTGAACAATCCGAATTCCAGCTTCGCGCCCGCCCGATCGTCCATCGATGGATACCCCTGGCCTCGTCGATATCGTCTCTTATAGCGATGCTCGGGTAACGCCCGTCAAGGAGAACTATCGATGAGACGCAGCACCGACAGGATCCTGACGACGCACGTGGGCAGCCTGATCCGGCCGCCCGCGCTGGTGAAATTCATGCGTGCCAAGGCCGACAGCCAGTCTTACGACGAGCAGGCTTACCTTCGATGCTTGCGCAACTCGGTTGGCGAGGCGGTCCGCGAGCAGGTTGAGGCCGCTATCGATATTCCGAGCGACGGCGAGTTCGGCAAGGGTGTGAGCTGGTCGCGCTACGTGCTCGAACGGCTTACAGGCTACGAGGCCCGGGTCCAGCAGAAGTTCGGCGAGCTGCTGATCGGCGGCCTCGACCGGGAGCGTTTTCGCGAATTCTATCTCGAGTACGACAAGGCGCAGGGTATCCCGAGCGTCGGCAAGTTCGCCTGCGTTGGGCCTATCAAGTACATCGGTCAGGCGGCGATCCAGCGCGACATCGCCAATTTCAAAGCCGCGCTCGAAGGTCTGGGGGTTGAAGAGGCGTTCATGCCGGCGGTGGCGCCGAGCTCGGTCAATCCCGACCGCATCGAAGAGTACTATCGCGACGATGAGGCCTACGCTCACGGCGTGGCGGAGGCGTTGCGCGAAGAATACCGGGCGATCCTCGATGCCGGTTTCATCCTGCAAATTGACGACGCGCGGGTACCCTCGATGTACGAGGCGATGATTCCGTCCCGCACGCTCGATGACTTTCGCCGCTGGATGGTGATTCAGTACGAGGCCTTGAACTACGCGCTGCGCGATTTTCCCGAGGATCGGATTCGCTACCACATCTGCTGGGGCAGCTGGAACGGACCGCATACCGCCGATGTGCCATTGAAGGAGATCATCGATCTGGTGCTGACCGTGCGCGCCGGGGCCTATTCGATCGAGTCAGCCAACGTGCGCCACGAACACGAGTGGCGGGTCTGGCGGAATACAAAACTGCCGGAGGGAAAACTCCTGCTGCCCGGAGTAATCGCTCATACCACTAATGTCGTCGAGCATCCCGAACTGGTGGCCGAGCGGCTGGTTCGATTTGCCGGGCTGGTCGGCCGCGAGAACTTGATCGCGAGCACCGATTGCGGATTTGCGCAGGGGCCGTTCGTACAGCGGGTTCATCCTTCGATCATGTGGGCCAAGTTTCGCACGCTGGTCGAAGGCGCGGAACTCGCATCGCGGGAGCTCTGGCGCAAGTGACTCCGCTGGCCGGCATATTCCAAGTAGCCGCGCCCGCGGAACTCCTCGAATCCGGGCCATCGAATCAGTAGTGTGCCGACCGCCTTGTGAGCGCCTCGGCACCGGCCGAGCGGGCAATTGACTTATTGGTTAAATAACGTAGAAGTTAAACAGTCAGACATGGATCGGTTGAGTGCCACTTTCGCCGCCCTTGCGGATCCGACCCGCCGCGCGATTCTCGCCCGCCTGGCGAAGGGCGAAGCCGCGGTCGGGGAGCTCGCCAAACCGTTTTCAATTTCGCTGCCCGCAGTCTCGCGCCACCTGCGCGTTCTGCAGGCGGCCAGGCTTATCGAGCGGCGCGTCGACGCGCAGTGGCGGCTTTGCCGGCTGCGGGCGGAACCGCTCGCGCAGGCCGCGGATTGGTTGGATGCGTATAGCAGGTTCTGGGAAGGCCGTTTCGATAGCCTTGCGCGCTACCTTGAAAAGACCCAGCCCAAGAGCAGGAGGAATAAGCGATGAGCGAGAACGTCAGTATCACCCGCACGTTCGCGGCGCCGCGCGAGCAGGTCTTCAACGCTTTTATGCGCAAGGAGGCCCTGCAGGGATGGTTCGGCCCCGAGGGCTTCAGCGTCCCGGCCGTGGTGGTCGACCCGCGGCCGGGCGGCACCTATCGAATCGAGATGCACTCGCCGGAAGGCTCGGTGCATATCGTCACGGGCGAATACCGGGAAGTGCGGCCGCCCGAGAAACTGGTTTTCACCTGGCGCTGGCTGGACGGCAGCGGACTCGGACCGGAAACCCTGGTGACGCTCACCTTCGCCGCGCGCGACGGCGGCACCGAGCTCACGCTCACCCACTCGGGCTTCGCGACCGCCGAGGCGCGCGACGCGCATCAGGGCGGATGGGCTTCGAGCTTCGTAAGCTTGGCGGAAACGCTGGCCGGCAGGCCCAAGCCCGCGGCCGCGCGGCCGACCCTGCTTGGCGATGCCCGCAGCACCTACACCCGCAGCGCGCGAATGGCATTCCATGAGAAAGGGATTTCCTACACGCTCGACCCGCAGCCGCCGCACAGCGAAGCGATCAACGCGATCCATCCGTTCGGCAAGATGCCGGCGCTGCGCAGCGGCGAGCTCAGGCTGTTCGAAACCAGCGCGATCATGCGCTACGTCGACGAGGCTTTCCCCGGACCGCCCTTGATGCCGGAATCGCCTGCCGACCGGGCCCGCGCCGAGCAGTGGATCAGCGCGGTCAACTGCTATTTTTACGATGCGATGGCGATCCGCTATGTACTGCAGTACATCTTCCCCAAGGGGGCCGGCGGTAAACCGGACCGTGCGACGATCGATCAGGCGCTCGCCGACATGAAGCGCTATTTCGGGGTCCTCGACGCGACTTACGGCAGCCGCAACTTCCTGGTCGGCGAACGGCCCAGTCTGGCCGACCTGCTGCTCGCACCGATCATATTTTACGTCAGCAAAATGCCTGAGGGCGGGAAGCTGCTGGCTTCATTCCCGAACGTGAACCGCGGCCACTCGGCTATCGCGCAGCGCGACAGCTTCAAGGCAACCCTGCCCCCGATGAACTGAAAGGCGGGGGACGGAAGTGCCGGAACCTGAACCGAAGCCTGGGCGGAAATTCGGTGCGGCGCACGGCCATCCGGGCGCGGACAGCGTCGTCAAATGGATGCTGTACGAGGGGCGCTTTAATCCGCGGATGCGCGAATTCGGCGACGAAATGTGCCGGCGCATCGTGGCCGCGGGGATTCCCCTGTATCGAGGTTTCTGCGCGGTCGAGACCCTCCATCCGCAGCTCTATGGCGCCGCTTACGTATGGCAGCGGGATCAGCCCGGCGCGATGCGCCGGAGCGCCGGGCGCGGCCTTCGCGAAAAACCGGTGTTCGCGAACAGTCCGATAAACGAGATCCGCAAGACCTCGCGCCCGCTGCGCAGACGCCTCGAGCAGCCCGACTGTCCGATCGACTTCCCGGCGCTGGCCGAAGTCAAGCAGGCAGGATGCACCGACTATATCGCGATGCCCATGGTCTGCTCGAACGGCATGATCAATGCCATCACCTGGGCGACCGACCGAGCGGGAGGATTCACCGACGATGAAGTCGCGGGTCTCACCGATATCGCGGCCGCGCTGAGTGTGATCGTCGAGTTGCAGTCCGCCCATCGCATCGCGCGCAGCCTGCTCAATACTTACGTCGGCCGCCGGACCGGGGAGCGGGTGCTGGCCGGGTCGATCGCGCGCGGCAGCGTCGAAGCGATTTCGGCGGTCATCTGGTTCTGCGACCTGCGCGGCTTCACGACCTTGGCCGATACGATGGCCCGCGATCGCCTGCTGGCGCTGCTCAACGACTACTTCGAGATCATGGCGAACGCGGTTGCCGGTGAAGGCGGCGAGGTTCTGAAGTTCATTGGCGACGGGATGCTCGCGATTTTCGAGTGCGGTAGCGGCGCGGATAGCGCTGAACAATGTGCGGCGGCCTTGCGCGCGGCGCGCAAGGCCCATGGCGAGGTCGCGGAGCACAACCGCCAGCGCCACACGGCCGGAGAGCCGCGAATCAATTTCGGACTCGCGCTCCATCTCGGCGAGGTCAGCTACGGCAACATCGGGGCGCCGGACCGCCTCGATTTCACGGTCATCGGGCCGGCGGTAAATCATGCCACCCGGCTCGAGAAACTCGCCTCGGAACTCGGCCGCCACCTGGTCACGTCCGCGAGTTTCAAGGCCGCTGCGAAAGAACCTCTGGAGAGCCTCGGATTCCACAAACTCCGCGGCGTAAGCGAACCGCAGGAAGTGTTTGCTCCGCCAACCTGAGAACGTCGAGATAAGGGACCATCGAGAGGAGGCAGTATGGTAACAATTGGCAACCACATGAAGATGACCCTGGCGCGTGAGCTCAGACCGCGAACCCGGGCGTTCTATGCCAAGACCTTGGA
>JBGPMT010000133.1:0-8201 GCA_041487135.1 Binataceae bacterium (SeqCode)
CGCGACGGGCGCCTGGCGGCGGCAGGCGCCGTCAGCGAGCAACTGCTCGCCGAGCTCATGGGCCATCCCTATCTGCGTAGGCGTCCGCCCAAGTCGACCGGCCGCGAGGAGTTCGGCGCGCCGTACGTCGCCGGTATCGAGCGGCGTGCGAAGCAACTGAAGATTACCGGCCGCGACCTGATCGCGACCGTGACCGCGTTCAGCGCGCGTTCGATCGGCGAGGCCTGCCGGCGCTTCATCAGTCCGCTCGGAAACGCCGACCAACTGATCGCGACCGGAGGCGGCGCGCGAAACCCGACCCTGATGAAGATGCTGGCGCGCGAGCTGCCGCAATTACAGGTGATCACCGCCGAACGGGTGGGCGTGGACGGCGATGCGCTCGAAGCGGTGGCGTTTGCGATTCTCGGCTACCGGATGCTGCGCGGGCAGGCGGGAAATATTCCGAGCGTCACCGGCGCGCATCAGCCTGCGATCCTGGGCAAACTCACGCTGCCGCCGCGGCCGGCGCGCCGCTAGTTTTCGTCTTGGGTGTCATTCTGAGCGCAGCGAAGAATCCCGCAAACAACCGCGCGGTCTGAACCCTATCTCCAGCGTCATTCGGGATTCCGCAGACTTCGCTCAGAATGACAAGTCGTTCATTGGCCGTTGTAAGACGCCGCTCTAGTCTTT
Source organism: Binataceae bacterium (SeqCode) (assembly GCA_041487135.1). Taxonomy (GTDB): domain Bacteria; phylum Desulfobacterota; class Binatia; order Binatales; family Binataceae; genus JAJPIG01. The sequence goes on from JBGPMT010000133.1 coordinate 670, forward strand.
CCCGCCGGCGGGCGCCAGGCCGATTTTCGCCGCCGACTCGCGCTCCGCGGCCTTGAAGATGCCGCGCGTGATCAGCGCCTGCGATTGCTCGGCGCGCGTGCCGTAGATCTGCATCCGCGCGTGGTTCACCGCCGGATCATCCGGCGCCGCCGCGTATGCCCAATCGATCAGATGCGACGCCAGCTTGAGGTCGCCGCCGTTGAAGCGGCTCATCGCACGCGCCACCAGTTGGCTGGTACCGCCCGCCAGCTCGGTTATCTCGCGTCCCTGCTCGGCCATCGTCGCGGGCTTCAGATGCGACGGCCGGCCGTCGTACCAGCCCCCTTCCAGGCGGTAGATGTTGCGCACGATGTACTCGGGTTCGTCGTAGATCGGCCGCAGATACGGACGGTCCGCGAGCGCTGCGGGCGGTTTGACCTCATTGAGCGCGGCCTCGAGCGGCGCGCCGTCGTTGAGCAGCTTGAGGGTCTGCTCGTAGATGTTCTGGAGATACTCGGCGGTTTCGTTCAGAACCTGGCGGATTCGGACCGCGCCAAAGACCGGTAATCCATGCCCCGGCACCATCACCTCTGCGCCGCTCTTGGCCATCGCGCGCAGCGCCTCGGCCCACTCGCGCGCGTAACAGAGCGCGCCGGCAGGATTGCCGGCGGCGGGCGCGGCCCAGATTATGAAGTCGCCGGCGAACAACACCTTGGCCTGCGGCAGGTAGACCCAGCAATGATCGTCGGTCTCGCCGCGTGCGTGATGACATTCGAAGCGATGGCTGCCGGCCGCGAGGTTGAACTGATGGTCGAAATAGGTATCGGGATAAACATATTCGACGGGCCATTCGGCGGCGCGCGGTGCGAACTGGCGGCGATGGACCGCGAGGTTGTAGGCCGCGGTGCGGCGGTAGCGATCGAAGCGCTCTGCGATCGCACGATGGCCCACGACGCGGGGACGCGCGGCGCGGTTTTTCCCCGCCTCGGCAGCTATCGCGTGCATTCCCGCCACATGATCGACGTCGCCATGCGTGTAGATCGCGGTGTTGACCCGCGCCGGCGAGTAGCGCCGGAGCATCGCGACCACGTCCGTGCCGCCGGCCGCCATCCCGGTATCGACCATCACCAGCCCCTCGGCGGTTTTCACCGCGCTGAAGTTGGCGAACCAATGGAAGAAGGCGACGCCCTCGGCTACCTCCTCGAGCTCACCGCTGGGAAAGAAGGGATGATGCTCGCGGATCGACGCTTCGCCGCTCAGGAGTTTTTCTGACAGCTCACGAATCGTACCCATCGCGCCGATTATCCGCACGCTATCCGGTTCGCGGCAAGTTCGGCGCGCCCCGGCTGGCGCGAACCCGCGGCGCGCTCCTTGGCCGTCGCGAGGGCCGGTTGCTAACACGGCGTGCAAAAAGATATGATTTTTCTGGGTTTTTATCGGCGTTTGGCGGCACGGTCTATTGTTCACAGGCATCATCGAGGATCTCGCTACGATTGAGTCGACCCGCGGCTCCGAACAGGGTGCGGTGGTCACGATTCGCACCGCATTGCCGCTGCGCCGCCTCAAGATTGGCGACTCGATCGCAGTCAACGGCGCCTGCCTGACGGTGACCAAGAAGGGCCGCGGCACGATCGCGATGGACGTCTCGGCGGAGACGCTCCGGCGCACGACGCTCGGCGAGCTCAAGGCGGGCGACCCGGTCAATCTGGAGCGCTGCCTGACGCTCGAGAAGCTGGTCGGCGGCCATCTGGTTTCCGGTCATGTCGACGGCGTCGGCCGTGTAGTCTCGATCGCGCCCGAAGGCGACTCACGGCTGTTCACCTTCGAGGTGGCCCGCGAACAGGCGCGCTATCTGATCGAGAAGGGATCGGTGGCGGTCGACGGCGTCAGCCTCACCGTCTTCGGCATCGACGGACGCCGCTTTCGCTGTGCACTGATCCCGCATACGCTCAGGATGACGACGCTGGGCCATCGGCAGCCCGGCGCGCCGGTCAATATCGAGAGCGACATGCTCGCCAAGTACGTCGAACGGATTTTGAATGAACGCCAGGATCTGCCGCTTTCCGGGGCCGTGGCGGGAGGTCAGTCATGAGCCTGATGCAGATACCGCGCAGGATCGAGTATGCGCTGCGGGCCATGATTCATCTCGCCGATCGGCCGGGCGGCGTGGCGCGCGGAATCGAAATCGCCGAGCGCGAGCAGATCCCGAAATATTTCCTGGAGAAGGTGATCCGCGACCTGATGCGTGGCGGGTTGGTGCGCTCCCATCGCGGCCCCGGCGGTGGCTATGAGCTGGGGCGCGCGCCCGAGCTGGTGACCTTCAAGGACATCATCGAGGCGGTCGAGGGCCCGATCACACTCAACATCTGCGTCGACGGCTCCAACATCTGCGCGCTGCAGCCGGCCTGCCGGATGTACCGGGTATGGGAGGAAGGCCAGCGCGTGCTGCTCAAGGTCTTTTCGCAGACCACGCTCAAGGAGATCGTCGATTCGAGACATCCCGGGCTCAGCGCAATCCGCGAGTACGCCGCGGCCGCGGCCTCCGGACCCGCCAAGCCATAGCCAGTGCTGACCTATCCGGAACCCGGCGCCCTCCCAATTCCACATAGATTCACAATCCAGGCGTGAAAGCCGTTTAAGATGGCCGCAGCTCACGCCCAGCGCGCCAAGCGGGCCGAGTTCACCGAGAAGACCTTTTATCTCGAAGAGTTCTACGGCAAGAGCCTGCTGTTCGCGCTTATCCCGCCCGCCGGCGAAAGCGCCCGCGACCTCCATCCGCTGCTGCGCACGCTGCGTGAACTGCGGCGCAACCATGCCCGCTGCATCGTGATCGTCTCGCACCAGACGCTGCCGAAGATCGTGGCACGGATGGGGCGGATGGCGCCCGCCGGAGCGCCGCCGGTGTTCGACCCCGCGCGCGGCCTGCGCTCGCGTCCCTATCCGCCGGATGCGGCAGTGGCTGCGATCTGGCAGGAGCTGCGCGCCGGATCGACCGTGGTGGCGGGCGCCGCGGCGAAGGATCCGGCTGACTTGACGGTCTTTGCCCAGGAGCTCGCGAGCCGGCTGCGGGTCTTTAAGCTGATCCTGCTCGATCGCGAGGGCGGACTGACCGAGCGCGACGGCCAACGGCTTTCGTTCCTCGAGCTGCGCCGCATCGGCCGGATGCTCAAGCGCGAGCGCTCGGCGCTGCGCCGCGGAATCCTGCGCGCCGCCGCCCGCGCGCTCGGCGACGGTGTCGGCTCGGTCAACCTGACTTCGCCGCGCGGCGTGTACGAGGAGCTGCTGAGCTTCGTCGGCACCGGTACGCTTTTCACCGAGCGCCAGTACGGTTCGGTACGCCCGATTTCGATCGACGATTTCGAGGAGGTCGAGGCGCTCATCGAGCGCGGCCAGAACGAGGGCGTCCTGCTGCCGCGCTCACCGCGGGAGCTCGCCGCGCTGCTTCCCTCATGCTTCGGCTACCGGGTTGGCGACGAGCATCTGGCCGGAGTCTGCTCGCTGCTCACCGAGCCCTACCGGCGCGAGCGCGCCGGCGAGATTACCGCACTCTATACGCTCACGCGGTTCGCCGGCGAAGGCGTGGCGGTGGAACTGGTCAAGGAGGTCCTGAACGAGGCGCGGTCGCGCGGCTTGCGTTACGCGTTTGCCTGCACCGGCGAAGAGCGGGCGGCCCGTTTCTTCGCCCGCCTGAAGTTCCGCCGCATCACGCCCGCCGAGGTCCCGGCCGCCAAATGGCGCGGCTACGACCGGGGCCGGCGCGCGCGCCTCAATATCTTCCGCTTCGAACTCGCCTGAGACCATCGCGATGATGCCGCCGACCATCACCATGACCGCCGTCCCGCGCCGGCTTCAAGTACCTGCCATCGCCTCGCTGACGCTGATGATCCTGATGCTCACGCTGCATCGGCTGGGCTCGGGGCCCTGCGAGGTTCCGGCGGCCAACCCCGTGGTCCGGTTCGTCCGCGGCGGATTCTGCGGCGCCGACGTTTGCGGCACCAACGAAGCGATCGAGGGTGTCTTCGTGCAGGACATGGTCGAACGCGGTCACGTGCTGTTCCCGACCGGGCAGGGCGGGAGCCCGATGTACAAGCCGCCGCTGTTCCATTGGACGGCCTTCGCGATCGATCGCCTGTTCGGCATCACCCGGGTCACCGCCTTCAACCTGCGCCTCCCGTCGGTTCTCTACGCGGCCGCGACCGCGTTACTGGTGATGGTCTTCGCGATGGGCCGCTTCGGTCCGGGCGCGGGATTGCTCGCGGGCCTGGTGCTCGCCGGTTCGTATCAATTCATCGGAATAGCGCGGATGGGCCGCGTCGATATGGCGCTAACCTTCTGCGAGGCGCTGGCGCTCTTGAGCTTTCTATGGTGGATGCCGGCGCGGGGTCGGGAGCCGGCGCGGGGCGCGCGGCCGTTGCGATATCTGTTCGCGGCTGCATTGGGAGCGGCGGTGACCGCGAAGGGACCGGTCGGGATGATCCTGCCGGCGCTGGCGATCGCAATCTTCGTGGTCTCGGAACGCCGCACGCGCGAGCTCTGGAGCTGGTTCATCCCCGGACCCGCCCTGCTCGCGATCGCGATCGGCTCGAGCTGGTACCTCGCCTGTTTCATCGCCGGCCGCTACGGCTTCCTGAGCCGCCAGCTCGGCAGCGAGAACTTCGGGCGGTTTTTGGGCACGCTCGGCGCGATGCCGCCCTGGTACTACCTGAAGCCGCTGCTGCTCAACTCCGGGCCGCTCAGCCTGGTCGCGCCCTTCGCGGTGTTCTTTGCGCTGCGCCTCCGCCGGCCCGAGCCGGGCGTCGCGTTTGCCGAAGCCGAACTGATGCGGGCCGAGACGGACGCGGCTGAGCGCCGGCGCGACGCGCTCCGCCTGCTCGCAATCTTCTGGATCGTAACCGTGCTCTTCTTCTCCTTCGCTGCCTACAAGCGCCGCGCCTACCTGCTGCCGCTGTGGCCCGCGTCGGCCGTGATGATCGCATGGTGGATCGAGTCGCTGGGTGAGCAGTTCTGGGGGCGCTTCGCCCGCGCCGCGATCGCGGTCGCCTGCGCGTGCCTGGTGGTCTTCGACTTCCTCTATATTCCGTGGCGCGAGCAGCATGAATGCGCCGGCGAGTCATATCGTGCCGCGGCGCTCGTGATCGATCGCGCGGTCGGGCTGGGCGAGCCGCTCTACGCCTATGGATTCACCGAGGACCTGGCCCCGCTGGTCTTCTATCTCGATCGTTACGTTACGCCGATCCATGGCCGGCTCGGCGACGCGCCGCCCGGCTACGTGCTCGTCCCGGGTCAAATCTGGGCGATGGCCCGCGATCGGGCCCCGGGCCTCTCGCCCGTACTGGTTGCTCCACACGGCCGCTTTGGGCTGGTGTTGCTCAGCCATGGCCGCTTTTACTCCAGCCGCGATTACTGAGGTACCGCTGCGGCGCGCAAAACGGGCTTATCGCTTCGCCGGATCGCAGCTTCGGGCCGCTCGCCTTTACATGATTTTGACGCCGCGTTATGCTCGCCGGAGTCAGATCGCTGCCGCAGGATGTCTAACCCGCCTTTTCAGATTCGCAGGTTTCTTGCCCGGAGAGCTTCTGACGACAACTGCATGAGGAGGGCCTTTGATGCCCAGCAAGCTGTATGTAGGTAACCTGCCGTTTTCGGTTACCGGGGATGACCTCAGCGAGTACTTCTCCCAGGCCGGGACGGTCGAAAAGGCCGTCGTGGTCACTGACAAGTTCTCTGGACAGTCCCGCGGATTCGGGTTCGTCGAGATGGCCGATGAGGCGTCGGCAGAGAAGGCGGTGCAGAGCCTCAACGGCACTGACTTCAAGGGCCGCACGATCAAGATCGACCACGCGCGCGAGAGCAGCGGCCCGCGCGGCGGCGCTCCGGGCGGCGGCGGTCGCGGCCCCGGCGGCGGCGGAGGCGGCGGCCGGCGCGATCGCTGGTAGTCAGTTCGTCCGGAAAATTGTTGGAGGGGCGCGGCCGGAAATCCCGGCTGCGCCCCTCCTGTTTTCAGCCTCTTGCCGGTCGCAAGTCGCCGCGCCCACCTTGCTTTCCGCCCCGTCTCAAGCGAGTCGGCCCGTCTCCGGTCGGGCTGACGACAGGGCGGGTAGGCTACGGGGAAGGCGGTAGTGCTATTCTTCTTCGCGGTAAGCGAAAACCATGGCCAGGACCTACCGGGTGAAAGAGATTTTCTATTCGCTCCAGGGCGAGGGGGCGAATGCGGGCCGCGCCGCGGTCTTCTGCCGGTTCGCCGGATGCAATCTATGGTCGGGGCGCGAGGAAGATCGATCGCGCGGTCCCGGGTCGTGCTCGCGATGGTGCGATACGGATTTCCTCGGCGGCACTGACTACGCGCTCGACGCGCTGGTCGAAAGCATCGAAGGCGAGAATCGCGGCCGCGGCTGCCGCTTCGCGGTGCTCACCGGCGGCGAGCCGTTGCTCCAGATCGACCGCGACTTCGTCCACGCCTTGCATCGAATCGGCTTCGAGGTCGCAATCGAGACCAACGGCACGATCGCGGTATCGATCCCGGAAATCGACTGGATTTGCGTCAGTCCCAAGGCCGGCGCGCCCTTCGTTCAGAGAACCGGCGATGAACTGAAGCTCATCTTCCCGCAAGCGGGCCTGATGCCCGGCGATCTGCCGATCGACGCTCTCGACTTCAGGCATCTGTTTCTGCAGGCGATGGACGGTCCGTTGCTCGAAGCGAACCTGCCCGCCGCGGCGCGCTACTGCATGGATCATCCGCGATGGCGGCTGAGCCTCCAGACCCACAAGTTCGTGGGGATACGATGAAGCGGCAACCGTCGGGCGGCCGGACCGGCACACGATTTCCCGACTCTGGCGGTAACTTCCCGTCTGAGAGTATAAGCAGTGAAGTACCCGCCGTCCGCCAGGCTGGTCGCGGCGGGTTTTGATTCAGGAGGCAGCGTGAGATGGCAGCCGTGGCTGGTCAAGTCGAACGTCCGGAACTGCTGGCCACACAGGGGATCAGCTACACCAGCGAGGGCGCCCGGATCGCCGGATACCTGGCACGCCCGCGCGAGAACGGCAGCTATCCGGGCCTGATGATCATCCACGACATCTTCGGCGTCAGCGATCACGCGCGCGACCTCGCCCGGCGGTTCGCCAATGCGGGGTTCGTGGTGCTGGTGCCCGACGGTTTCAGCCGCATCGCGCTCGGCACCGACGAGTCGCGCGTCCGCGAGCGCGCCGCGCAGCTCGAAGATCGGCTGACGGTGCGCGACCTCGAGAACGGAGCGGCGTTGCTCCGCAGCCTGCCGGTCTGCAACGGCAAGGTCGGCACGGTCGGGTTCTGCATGGGCGGGCGCTCGGCGCTGCTGCTGGCCTGCAGCAGCGACAAGGTCGATGCGACCGTCGATTGCTGGGGCGGTTCGATAACGGCAGATACCGGGGTAGGCAAGTTGCATCCGGTGCCGGTGGTCGAGCTGGTGAAAAACCTGAAACGGCCGGTTTACGCGGTATTCGGCGCCGAGGATCAGAGTCCGTCGCCGGCGCACGCGGCCGAAGTGCGATCGCAGCTGGAGCGCGAGGGCAAGCTC
>JBGPMT010000134.1:0-8192 GCA_041487135.1 Binataceae bacterium (SeqCode)
CGGTGTATGCGCTCGGCGGCATCACCGCCGAGCGCATACACCGGCTCCACGGCACCGGCCTCGCCGGTGCCGCGGCGATCGGCGCCGTGCGCGGCGCCGAATCGCCCGGCGAGGCAGCGCGAGCGTTGCTCGCGGCCGTAGAGCGAGTCCTGGGCGTGCCCGGCTGACAGCCCGCCGGCTGACAGCCCGCCGGCTGATCGCCGGGCGCGCCCGGGACCTCGAGTGCGGATGGATTTCAGCCTTTGACGACCAGAAACGGTTTGAGGCGCGCAACGCGATAGCTGATTCCCGCCGCCTCCATCACGCCGACCACATCGGCGACATCCTTGTACGCCGACGGCATCTCTTCGGCGACCGTGCCGCGGCCCTGGTAGCGAATCGTCACGCCCGCCTCAGCGAGTTCGCGGATCAGATCGCGGCCGCGCGCCGACTTCTTGGCCTGCGCCCGGCTCATCACGCGCCCCGCGCCATGGCAGGTCGAGCCGAGGCTCTCGCGCATCGCCTTTTCCGAGCCGATCAGAACGAACGAGTAACGTCCCATGTCGCCGGGGATCAGGACCGGCTGGCCGAGTGCGCGCACCGCGGCGGGCAGGGACGGATGACCCGGGCCGAAGGCGCGCGTGGCACCCTTGCGATGGACGCACAGGCGCATCGTGCGGCCGTCGACGGTGTGCTCCTCGAATTTCGCGATGTTGTGGCAGACGTCGTAAACCAGCGAAAAACCGAGGTCGCGCTCACTGATGCGCAGCGTTTCGAGGAAGGCGCGCTCGGCCAATCGCATGATTAGCTGCCGATTGCACCAGGCGAAGTTGGCCGCCGCCGCCATCGCACCCAGGTAGGCCTGGCCCTCATCGGAGGAGATCGGGACGGCCGCCAGTTGCCGGTCGGGAAGATGAATCCCGTAGGCCTCCATCCGCCGCCCGATGATTTTCAGGTAGTCGTCGCAGGTCTGATGGCCCAGGCCGCGCGACCCCGAATGGATTATGAGCGTGACCTGGCCCGGTTCCAGGCCGAGCGCCCGGGCCGCATCGGGATGATAGACCTGGTCGACGCGGCCGGCTTCGAGAAAGTGATTCCCCGACCCGAGCGTGCCAAGCTGTTTGCGGCCGCGCCGGTAGGCGTTTTCGCTGACGGCGTCCGGGTCGGCCATCTTGAGACAGCCGTTTTCCTCGGTATGGTCGAGGTCGGTGGCGCGGGCGTAGCCTGCGCGCGCCGCCCAGTTCATCCCGTCGCGCAGGATTCCCTTCATCTCGTCGAGCGAAAGCGAGGGAATCGCTCCTTCCGATCCGACCCCGGCCGGCACCGCCGCGAAGAGCGCGTCAGCAAGCCGCTCAACGTGCGGTGCGATTTCGTCATAACGAAGATTGGTGCGAACCAGCCGGACGCCGCAATTGATGTCGTAGCCGACGCCGCCGGGCGAGATGACGCCGTGCTCCGCGTCAATACCGGCCACGCCTCCGATCGGGAAGCCGTAGCCCCAATGGATGTCGGGCATCGCCAGTGAGTAGCCCACGATTCCGGGCAGGGTGGCGACGTTGGCGACCTGTTGCAGCGCCGGGTCGTCGCGCAACTGTTCGATCATCGCGGCGCTCGCGTAGATTCGACCCGGCACGCGCATCGCACCGCTTTTCGGGATCTCCCACAGGTAGTCGTGAATCCTGCGCAATTCCATTGCGATCAACCGTTACACATCGAACACGATTCGCGCGCGCCATCCGTTATTCGATTTCTCGACCGACAGGCGATGGTAGGTGACCGCCTTGAGTTCCTGGATCAGCGAATGCCGCCGGCGATCAAAAGGTTCGCCGCTGAGCGTCGCCGCCAGGCCGCCGTCCTTTTCCGCCACCGATGCGTCGCGCCAGATAAAGCCATCGGCCAGAAACAGGTTAAGCGCCGCCGACAGCAGGTCATGCATCAGGTCCGCGTCGGAGGCCGCGGCAAGCTCAATCCGGCGCTCTTCCAACAGCCGTATACCATCCGGCTCGACCATCAGGCGCCCAATCGCGACCAGCGCGCGAGCGAACAGTTCAATCCGCGACGGCGCGTCGAGTTCGATCCCGATATCGCCGGTATGCTCGAACTCGCGGAAGAGTTCGCCATCGCCGCGTTCGCTATTATCCGGCACAAGAGCCCAGTCTAGTCCGCCTGCGACGGCGGGAGCGATACCTGGAGCGAAGCGGCGGTTGTTCGATTCCGGAGAGATGTGGTTGACTCGTGGTCAGCGATGCAGCTTGAAGATGCCGCGTCGGCGGAGAGCTCCGCCCCAAGCGCGATCAGAATCTGGCTCGGCCTGGCGCTGGCGCTTTCGGCCTACGCCGCGCTGATGGTCTTGGGATTACGGGCGCGCGCCGGTCTCACGCAGGCGCAACTTACCGATCCGGCGCGGCTAGTGACGTTCTGGTCGCCGCTGATGGGACTCGGCGTGATCGGAATCGTCGCGTTCATCGAGGATGCGCCGCTGCGCTCGCTCGGAATCCGCCGCCCCCGGCTGATCGACCTCGACTGGGGGGTGATGTTCTTCGTCTTCGCGTTCGTGACGATGGCCCGGGTCGGGCCCATCGTGGATTCGCATGTGCCGGGAATCGGCATCCGGATGCCCGAGGTTTCGATGCTCAAGGGATGGACCATGCTGGTCTTCGCCGCGACGATGGAAGAGCTGTTCTTTCGCGGCTATCTGCTCGAGCGATTCGAGCGCGTGACCGGAAGGACCTGGATGGGTGCGTTGGTGTCGCTGATCATGTTCGCCTTCGGACATCTTCCAACCTGGGGTCCGGCGGGTGTGGTCAGAAACCTGGTCTGGGGCGCGTTCGTCACGCTGTTGTACGTGTGGCGGCGCAACCTGCCGGTGTGCGTGATGATGCATTTTCTGCAGAACGCCTGCAGTACCCCCGGCCTGTGGTATACGCCGCTGAAACGGGCCTTCGCGCGCGGCGCCCGCTAGTTCAGCGGACTAGAAATGCTCGGGCTCGTGCGCGCGGCGATTGTCGCGTTCGAGCTGCACCGTCATATGACGAATCTTGAATTTGTCGGCGAGCACCGCCGAAATCTCCGACAGCACGCGATCGTGATCGGCCTCGGGCGTGATCACGGCGTGTGCCGACAGCGCGAACTGCCGGCTCGAGAGACACCAGACGTGAAGATCGTGCACCTCCTCGGTGCCGCTGACGGCCAGCAGGTCGCGGCGCAGTTCATCCAGATCGATCTCCGCCGGCACCGCTTCCATCAGAATGTCGACGCCTTCGCGCACCAGCCCCCACGAACCCCACAGCACCAGGCCGCCGATTAAGATGCTGACCGCGGGATCGGCGGCGCGCCATCCGGTGAAGTAGACCAGCGCCCCGGCACAGAGCAGGCCGAGCGATCCGACCAGATCGGAACAAACATGGACGAAGACGGCCCGCAGGGCCATGCCGTGCGCCAGATTGGCGCTGCGCGAAGTCACCCAGGCGGAGAAGCTGTTGATGCAAAGTCCAACGATCGCGACCATCATCACCGGCAAGCCCGCGACCGGTTGGGGCGATCTTAGGCGGCGCGCCGCCTCGAACCAGATGAGCACCACCAGCAGCCACAGGAACAGGCCGTTGACCAGCGCGCCAAGAATCTCGGCTCGCAGATAACCATAGGTCTTGCCGGAGCTGGCGGGGCGAGTCGAGATCCAGAGCGTAAGCAGGCCGATCACCAGCGCCGCGATGTCGGTCAGCATGTGGACCGCGTCGGAGATCAGCGCGAGGCTGTTGGCATAGTACCCGACGACGAACTCGGTGATGCAGTACGCGACCGTGACCGCCAGCACCACTCTGAGCCTGGTGCTGTCCGCCGCAGCAAGCGCCTGGTGACTGGATTCGGACACGGCCTTTGTGCGCCGCTCCACGGGGTGCAGGCTAACGCGCGCCCGCCGGCAGCGCGGCAGTTTGTTCAGTCATACTGGATCAACGACAGGCAGTTTATCGGCGCCAGGCGTTCGCAGCCGCCGAGCGCTTTCAGTTCGATCACGAACGCGTAGCCGACCACCTCGCCGCCCAGTCGTTCAGCGAGCCGTCCCGCCGCGCGGGCGGTGCCGCCGGTGGCGAGCAGGTCGTCGACGATCAGGATTCGGCGGCTCCCCTGGAAGCCATCCTGATGGATCTCGAGCGTCGCGCTGCCGTACTCGAGCTCGTAGATTTCGTCGACGGTGCGGAAGGGCAGTTTGCCGGGCTTGCGCGCGATCGCCAGGCCCACGCCCAGCCGGTAGGCGACCGGCGCGCCAATAATAAAGCCGCGCGACTCGATTCCGAGCACCATGTCGATTTTGCCGAGAAAAGGTTCGGCGAGCTGATCGACGATCGCGGCCAGTCCCTGAGGGTTGGCGATGAGCGGCGTGATATCGCGGAACATCACGCCCGGCTTGGGAAAATCTGGAATATCGCGCACCAGTTGCTTGAGTTCGTCTGGGGTCATCGGTGCTGGCTGCTCCTGTCGGCCGATCGCGGCCGGTTGAAAGATTTCAGACCGAGATACTAGCAGCCGCCGCCGGCAAAAGTGATCGTGGCGGGCGGTCCTGCCGAGGGCAGAAACGCGAGCGGATTGTACGCCAGATTATCGTGCCGCACCTCGAAATGCAGGTTGGGCCCCGTGGTGCGGCCGCTGCTGCCGACCTGGGCGATTACCTGCCCGCGTCCGACACGATCGCCGGACCGCACCATATTCGCCGAGTCGTGCCCATAGACCGTGACGAAGCCGTCGCTGTGCTCGATGATGACCACGTTGCCATAGCCGCGCAGATGACCGACGTAGACTACGACTCCGGTATCCGCCGCATGCACCGGCGTCCCGGCCGGCGCCGCGATATCCACGCCATCATGCATCACGCCGTGGCGGACGCCGAATCCCGATGAGAGCACGCCCCCGAAGATCGGCCAGCTAAACGAATGCGGTGGCGGGGGCGGACGGTTCGGGCCCGGGCCGGTCGAATCGGCTCGTCCAATCGCGACGCCGCGGTAGGACCCCGGAATCACCAGCACCTGGCCGACCCGCAGTTGGCGCGGATCGCCGAGGCCGTTGGCCCGCATCAAGGCCCCGGAATCGACTCCGTAACGTGACGCGATTCGATAGATGGTCTCTCCGGGTTGCACGGTGTGCGTGAGGGGCGATGCGTAGGTGCGACTGACCGGTGTCGCCGGAGCGGAGGCGCAGCCGGCGAGCGCGGCGGCGATAAAACAGGCCGCGTACAGATAACCGATCGATTGGGCTCGTGTGCCTTCTACCCTCACCGCCGCTCCGCCGCCAACCCGCCCAGCCTCGGGCCTCGCGATCCTTCTCAGCCGCTTACGGCTGACCGCGACTGCCTGGGCCGAAGGCTAGTCGCTGAAACCGTGTCGGCCGGACATCTTCACGAACCGGCACTCGCCGAAATATTCCTCCTGCCAATGCCCATCGCTGCGCCCAATCCGCACCAGCGTCTGGAGCTCGTCCTCTCCGATCGGGGCGACCAGCCGTCCCTTGGGTCCGAGTTGTTCGAGCAGCGGCCGCGGGATACCGGGCATCGCCGCCGTGACCACGATAATGTCGAACGGCGCCTCCTCGGGCCACCCGGCGGAGCCGTCGCCCAGCCTGAGCGTGCAGTTGCGGATGCCGATTTCCTGCAGGATCAGGCGCGCCCGATCATGCAGAAGCTGGATGTGTTCGATCGTATAGACGTGAGCGGCGAGTGCACACAGGACCGCCGCCTGGTAGCCGGAGCCGGTGCCGATCTCCAGGACGCGGTCGCTGGCACTCGGCGCGGCGACCTGGGTCATGAGGGCGACCATGTAGGGTTGCGAGATGGTCTGCTCCTCGCCGATCGGCAGTGGGCCGTCATCGTAGGCGCGCTCGGCATACTCGGGCAAGACAAAGCGATGGCGCGGTATCGCGCGCATTGCGCTCAGCACACGCGGGTCGGTAATTCCCCGGCGTTCGAGCTGTTCGACCACCATCCGCTCGCGCGCCAGTGTCAGGTCGACTGCCATTTCACTCGCAAACATAATAGCATAAGTCCTGCTCGAACGCAGTCGACGCCGCTCCGGCGTCCGGGTAGGGGAGGGGATGAAAGGTGAGCTTCTTCGGGCTGTTCTGGATTTTTCTGATCCTGGTCGGATTGCAACCGCTCGTGCGGCAATGGTCGATGGGGGCGCGACGGACGAGGCTTATCCGCAGCCTCGAGAAACGGCGCAAGAGCCGGGTGATAGCGCTCATCCATCGCCAGGAAACGATGGCGGTGCTGGGCTTTCCGCTGGTGCGCTTCATCGATATCGAGGATTCCGAGGAGGTCCTGCGCGCCATCCAGCTCACCGACGATCACATGCCGATCGATCTGATTCTGCACACCCCGGGCGGGCTGGTGCTGGCCGCCGAGCAGATAGCCCACGCCCTCACTGCCCATCCCGCGCCGGTGACGGTCTTCGTGCCGCACTACGCGATGTCGGGCGGCACGCTGCTGGCGCTGGCGGCGAATCAGATCGTGATGGCGCCGCACGCGGTGCTGGGGCCGCTCGATCCGCAGATCGGGCAGTGGCCCGCGGCCTCGATCCTGCGGGCCGTCGAGCGCAAGATCGTATCCAATCATAGCGTCCATGATGAAACGCTGATCATGGCGGATGTCGCGGCCAAGGCGATGGAGCAGGTGCGCGGCTATGCCAAGCAACTGCTGATCTCCCGCGGCTGGACCGTCGAGCGCGCCGAAGAGCTGGCCCACACGTTGACGGAAGGACGCTGGACGCACGATTATCCGATCACGGTGGAAGAGGCGCGCGGCCTCGGACTCCCGGTCTCGTGCGAGATGCCCAACGAGATCTATGAGTTCATGCGGCTCTTTCCGCAGGTCGCGGTGCGGCGTCCGAGCGTCCAGTACGTGCCGCTGCCGTATGGTCCGTCGCACGCCGAGCCGGCCAAAGCGTCGAAACACTGAGCGCTCGAATGCTCTGCCTGCGGACCGCTTAGGTCCAGCCGGCGGTAGTGCGGGCGTGCTGGGCCGCCTCTTCGGGAGCCATGAACGGGTCCCAGTCTTTCGCGACGTAGCGATTGCCGGTCACGCCGTCCGATTGTTCGGAACATAGCCATAGCAGGGGCGGCACCATCACCGCCGGGTCGAGCATCACGCGGCGAAATTTTTCGCGCGCCGGCTCCGGCACCATCCCGCTCTCGGTAATTCCCCCGGGGCTCAGCGCGTTCACCGTTACTCCGGTATCGGCCAGGTCCTGCGACCATATTATGGTCTCGGATTCGAGTGCCGCCTTTGAAGGTCCGTAGGGCGAGAAGCCGGCGCGGCGCATGGTCTCCTGATTCATCGTGATGTTGATGATCCGGCCCCATCGATTGCGCAGCAGATACGGCACCACCGCCTTGGCCATCATGAACGGCCCGTTGACGTTGGTGTCGATAATCATCCGCCAAGTCGCGGTGTCCGTCTCCCAGAATTTCGTCGGCCGCTCGAGAAAATCCTCGCTCACGAAACGCATCCCGCGCCCGGCATTGTTGACCAGGATATGCACCGCGCCGAAGCTCGACAGCGCCGCCTCGACCACGCGCTGGCAATCGGCCTCGATCGCGACGTCGGCCACGACCGCGACCACGCAGTCTCGTCCGGTTTCGCGGCGCGCCTGCGCCAGGACCTCCTCGGCCTCGGCGGGATTACGAGCCGCGGTGATAATCACGTTGGCCCCGAAGTTCGCCAGGCCAAGCGCCATCGCGCGCCCGATTCCACGCCCGCCGCCGGTGACGATCGCTACCTTCCCCGCCAAATCCAGCTTTCCCATCGGCACGAATCCCCTCTACTGTGCGACGGCGGAGTCGTGGCATCAGTCTCCGCCGGCGGTAAATTCTATGGTCCTCAATAGTACAGGTCTCGCGCCCGCGCGTCGTCGAGGCGAGGAAAGAAAACGACTCGCGGCGCGTCTTGAATCGCATCGGCGCTCAGTGATACTTCGGTCAGCTCACGCGTACTTGGGTTCCCCGGGTCCACAGTTGATCGCACAAATCAGGCAGGGCGCCGCATGTTGATCCAAGGACCGAGCCGACGGCGGCTCCTGGCCCGATCTTTGGTGGCGTTCCTGCTGGCCGCGACGATTTGGCCTGCGATCGCCCGGGCCGGTGCGGCCGTCCCAGCGGACAATATCCTGGTGACAGGCGGCTTCGGCGCCGACACGATTGTGGCCAGCGCCAACCTTTTCGACCCGCAG
>JBGPMT010000135.1:0-8137 GCA_041487135.1 Binataceae bacterium (SeqCode)
GCTTCGTCGACAGCGATCGCGAAATTGTGGCGCAGACCGGAAAATCGATATCGGAAATTTTCGCCGCCGAGGGCGAGCCGCGCTTCCGCGCGATTGAGCGGACGGTGATCGCCGCGCTAGCCGCGCATTCCCGGCCCGCGGTGATCGCCACCGGCGGCGGCGCGCTGGCCGACGAAGGCAATTTCCACACGCTCAAGCAGGCCGGGGTCATCGTCTGCCTGGCGGCGCGGCCGGAAGTGATCGAGGCCCGCCTGACGCGCTCGGGCGAAACGCGGCCCAAGCTCACGGAAGGCGGCAAGCCGATGCTCGATCGGATCGTCGAGCTGCTCGCCGAGCGCGCCGCCGCCTACGCCCGGGCCGACGCCACGATCGACACTTCCGACCTGACGATTGACGAAGCGGCCGAACGGCTGGTCGCGATCTTCACGGCGCTGAGGGAGCGGCGATGCGAACCTTCAGCGTAGCGCTGGGCGCGCGATCATACCCGGTCCACGTGGGCGCCGGAATTCTCGACGCGCTGGGCGCGCTGGCGTTGGAGGCTGGAATCAGCGGCGGACGGGTTGCGGTCGTCACCGATTCGAAGGTCGGTCCGCTCTACCTGGGCCGCGTTGCGGCGGCGCTCAATGGAGCGAAGTTCGATCCGATCACAATCGAGGTTGCGGCGGGCGAAGGCAGCAAATCGCTCGCGATCCTGGAGTCGATTTATGACCGCCTGGTCGAGGCGAACCTCGAGCGCGGCGGCGCGGTGTTCGCACTGGGCGGTGGCGTGGTCGGCGATCTCGCCGGCTTCGCAGCGGCGACTTATTTAAGAGGCGTGCCGCTGGTCCAGGTGCCGACCACGCTGGTGGCACAGGTCGACTCGGCGCTCGGCGGCAAGACCGGCGTCAACCATCGGCTCGCCAAGAACCTGATCGGCGCGTTTTACGAACCGCGGATGGTGGTGGCGGACGTCGAGACGCTCGGCACGCTCGGCGAGCGCGAATTTCGCGAGGGGCTGGCTGAAGTAATCAAGTATGGCGCGATCATGGATGCGCCGCTGCTCGACGACCTCGAGCGCGGCCGCGGCGCGCTCGCGGCGCGCGACACGCATGAGCTCGAGCAGCTCGTCGAGCGCTCACTCAGGCATAAGGCGTCGGTGGTGGAGCGCGATGAACGGGAATCGGGGCTGCGCCGGATCCTGAACTTCGGCCATACCGTGGGCCATGCCCTGGAGACCGGGTTCGGCTACGGCCGTTATTTACATGGCGAAGCGGTGGCGATCGGGATGGTCGCGGCGGCGCGGCTGTCGGAAACCTATGCCGGGCTGAGTTCGGCCGAGTCGCAACGGTTGCAAACCCTTATCGCGCAGGCTGGCCTGCCGGTTGAGATGCCGCCCGGATGGGCCAGCGAAGAGTTCGTCCGGGCGCTCAACCTCGACAAGAAGCGCGCTGGCGACGGGATCGAGTTCGTGCTGCTCGACCGGCTAGGCCACGCGCTTACCCATCGCATCAATTGCGAGGAGATCATCACCGAGTTATCCGGGGGATAGGGGACGGGCTGGAATCGGCGTCAGCGCCGGTCCCCGCAATTCTCCGAATTTTCGCCAAACTTCGCGTAACACGGGCTATTTTTCAGAGATCTCGCCTTATGGCCGTTAATCGGCGTCCCACGGGGTTGTATTTACTTTTCGAACGGGCGACACTAAAAGCGATGGCGGTCGGGGCTTTCGAAAGCCACCTGGGGGAACTTCCCATGATTGGCAGCAAGCCGATCGGTCGGAAGTTGGGAGCCATGGGCGGACCCGAAAGCGTTTCAGGAAGAGTTGGTTTGATGGCTGTCGGCGGTCTGCCCGTGTCTAACGCACACGCCATTTTTTTGTGCGCCCAGATCTACGCCAGGTGAGGATGCTTATGGCACAGTCAGTTCGTCAACCAGCGAAGGTGCTCACGGTCAGAGAAGTATCCGAGTATCTTCGAGTCCACCCCTCAACGATTTACAGGTTGCTCAGGCAGCGCCAGTTGCCGGCTTTCAGGGTCGGCAGTGACTGGCGATTCAATGTCGAGGCGATCGATCGCTGGCGCGCCGCGATGGAAGAGGGCGGCCGGCCGGTCGCGAAGCCGGCCGCGCCGCACCGCCGGCGCCGCAGCGCCTCGGGTTACGCGCTAGCGCGGCGCCCGCGGGCGCTGCGGGCTTCCCGGCGCGCGGGCGGGCGCAGCGCCACGTACCGCCCGATGATTGGGAGGGGCGCTCTGCAAACCTGACAGTTCGCAGCGATGGTGGGTTTTCGCCTCTGAACCGCCAGGCGATCAAGCGTGGCGCGGCCGGTCGCCGGTGCCGAGCGCTTCGATCAGGAGTATCGCGACGCCGATCGTGATCGCGCTATCGGCCAGGTTGAATACCGGATAGTTCCAGTCGTAGTAGTGAAGGTGGATAAAATCGGTCACGCGTCCACGCAGGATGCGATCGATTAGGTTGCCGAGCGCGCCGCCCAGGATCAGCGCGAACCCCACCGACCGCCACGATAGCTCGCGCGCCTGGCCGAGCAGGACCACCAGCACCACAATCGCAATCACGGTTATCGTGAACAGAAACCCGGCGCGGACTTGCCCCGGCAGGTTCGCGAACAGGCTGAAGGCGGCGCCGGGATTGAGCGTGTAGGTGAGGTCGAGGAGATGCGGCACGACCGGAATCGACTGGTAGAGCCGCAGATGCGAGGCCACATAGAGCTTGCTCGCCTGGTCCAGGATCAGCACCGGGGCGCTGACCGTCACCAGCATCAGCCATATCGTGCGCAGGCGCGCTGCCGGTTGGGCCGGCGGCCCGGGGACGGAGGCAGCTTCGGTCACCGGCTCAGACCCGCAACACCGCGCGGCATCGCGGGCACAACTCAGGATCGCCGTCGTCGTCGTAGTACTTCCAGCAGCGCTGGCACTTGAGGCCGGGCGCCTTGCGGCCGAGGATGTACAGTTGCGGTGCGGTCTGGCTAAGGCGCCCAAACCAACCGTCAGCCGTGAACGAGTCGCGGCCATTAGCGATGCGTCGCAGATTGTCAGCGGTCTCACCGCCAAAGAACTCCACGGAGGAAACGACAAACAGTTCTTGCAGCGCTTCAGGCCAGCTCTCATCCGGCGGTTCGAGACCCACGGTCTCCGGCTCCTCGACCGCCCACGCGAAACGCAAGGAGGCTTCGAGCGGCGCGCCAATGACTTCATCGTGCCGCATCTCCTCCAGCAGCTTCAGCACGTCACCGCGCAACTTGAGATTCCAATTCCACCGCGTCTCGAAATAGCCGTCGGGCGCATACAGCACGGCGCCGCCGAGCTGCTCCAGGTGCACGCTGTCGAATTCCTTATTGGGGATGCGCGCGTAAACCTCGTCGGCGGTGTAAGGAATCAATGGCGCGAGCATCCGCACCAATTCGTACAGGACATTATACAAGGCGCTCTGCGCCGAGCGGCGCTCGCGCGAGTTCGCGCCCGAACAATAGAGGCGATCACGCACCACGTCGATATATAAAGAGCTGAGGTCGCCGATGACAAAATTCAGCAGGGCAAAATAAGCCGCCTGAAAATCGAACCCGTGGTACGCCCTGCCGACTTTCTCCTTGACTCCGGCAAGCCTTGACAGGATGAAACGGTCCACGTCGGGCATCGCCTCCGGCGCGACCGCGTCGCGGTTGGGGTCGAAGTCATAGAGATTGCCCAGGATGTAGCGCGCGGTATTGCGCAACTTGCGATAGGACTCCGCCACCGCGCTGAAAAGATTCTCGCTCACGCTCATGTCGGCCGCGTAGTCGACCGATGCGAACACCAGCCGGAAGACGTCAGCGCCTATCCGGTTGACGGCGTCGGCGGCGTGCTCGAAGTTGCCGAGCGACTTCGACATCTTGCGTCCCAGCTCGTCGAGCGCAAGGCCGTGGCTGATGACGTTGCGGTAGGGCGCGTGCCCTTCGGTGGCGACCGCAGCGATCAGCGAGGATTGGAACCAGCCGCGCGCCTGGTCGATACCCTCGACGTACGCCGCCGCCGGCCAGCCCAGCCCGCGCTGCCTGAGCACCGCCGCCTGCGAGCATCCGGAGTCGAACCAGACGTCGAGCACATCCTCTTCTTTCGAAAACGCGCTCGCCCCGCACTTTTCGCATTTAAGTCCGGCGACCAGAAAATCCGCGACCGGCCGCTGGTACCATGCATCCGAACCCTCGCGCGCGAAGATCTCCTCGACGCGCTTCATCACCTCGGGATTCAGGGTCACGACGCCGCATCCGGCGCATCGGAGCGCGGGAATCGGCACACCCCAGGCGCGCTGGCGCGACAGGCACCAATCGGGCCGCGTTTCGACCATGTTGCGGATCCGGTCGCGCGACCACCCCGGCACCCAGTTGACCTGGTCGATTTCCTTAAGCGCCCGCTCGCGCAGGCCGTTATGGTCGACGCGCAGGAACCATTGCTCGGTGGCGCGGAAGATAAGCGGGTTCTTGCAGCGCCAGCAATGCGGATAGCTGTGGCTCAGGTTCTCGCTATGCAGCAGCGCGCCGGAAGCCTTCAGATCGGCGACGATCGCGGCGTTGGCCTCGAATACCCGCCGGCCCGCATAGGCGCCGGCTTCGCTCGTGAAGACGCCGCCGTCGTCGACCGGGGTCAGCGTCGGCAGGCCGTAGGCGGCGCCGATCACGAAATCGTCGTAGCCATGGCCGGGCGCGGTATGGACCAGCCCGGTGCCCGAATCGGCGGTGACATGCGGGCCGAACATCAGGCGCGCGTCGCGATCGGCGAACGGATGGCGGAAGACGTCCTGCCCCTCGAGCGTCTTGAGCGCTTCGCGCTTGAGCGCGATCCGTCCCGACGCTTTCAGGCCGCAGGCCTGCTCGACCGCCTGCGCCAGGCGCTCGGCGACGACATACCACGATTCGCCGACGCGCAGCGCGACGTAATCGAAGTTTTCGTTCAGCGTGATTCCGAGGTTCGCCGGGAGCGTCCATGGCGTCGTGGTCCAGATGACGGCGAACAGACGGCCCTCGCGATGCGCCTCGGCCAGCGCGGCGCCGTCAGCGGGATTGGCGGCCAGGGCGGCCGCATCGCGCAGTCTTTCATTGAAGCGGAAGGCGACGTAGATCGAGGGCGAGACGTGGTCGCGATACTCGACCTCGGCCTCGGCCAGCGCCGTGCGGCATTCGATACACCAGTGCACCGGGCGCAGACCGCGGTAGATATAGCCCGCCTCGACCATCCGGCGCAGCACCGCGACCTCGGCGGCCTCGTAGTCGGGGGCGAGCGTCACGTAAGGATGCTCCCAATCGCCGATCGCGCCCAGCCGCCGGAAGTCGGCGCGCTGGATGTCGATATATTTTTCGGCATGCGCGCGGCATAGCCTTCTCAGCTCGAGCTTCGAGATGGTGCGGGCGCGCTCGCCGAGTTCGCGGCTGACGTTGTGCTCGATCGGCATCCCGTGGCAATCCCATCCGGGAACGAACGGGGTGCGGTAGCCGAGCACGGCGCGCGAGCGCACGATGAAGTCCTTGAGGGTCTTGTTGAGCGCGGTGCCGAAATGGACGCGGCCGTTGGCGTACGGCGGGCCGTCGTGCAGCACCCAGAGTTCCGCCGCCTTGCGCGCCTCCAGCAGCCGCTCGTAAATTCTTAGCTCCTCCCAGCGCTTGAGCATCTCCGGCTCCCGCTTGGGCAGGTTCGCCTTCATCGGGAAGTCGGTTTTGGGAAGGTTGAGAGTCGCTTTGTAGTCGGTAGCCACGATTTGAGTCTTAGAAGATTAACCGATGACGCCGGCCCGCGCGAGACAGGGGTCATGCGCCGCGGGGCCGGATGCGTCGCTTGAAAAGGCGCCACGGGCTTCGTATCATCGGCGCCCGGAAAAATTCCCCGGGTTCAACCTTGGCTATGCAATCCGCCGCGTCATCCGGGGCCCTGGCTGGCCTCAGGATACTTGACCTGACCGACTACCGGGCGCATCTGTGCGCCCGCTTGTTCGCCGACCTGGGCGCCGACGTGATCAAGGTGGAGCCGCCGGGCGGCGACCGCGGGCGGCGCATCGCGCCGTTCGTCGACGATCGGCCGCATCCCGATCGCAGCCTCTTCTTCTGGTTCTATAATCTCAACAAGCGTTCCCTCACACTCGACCTGGAAAGCGCGCGCGGCCGCGAGCTCCTGTGCGAGCTGGCGCGCGGCGCCGACGTGGTAATCGAGAATTTCGGTCCGGGCCGGGCCGACGCGATGGGCCTGGGTTGGGCGCGGCTGCACGAGCTCAACCCGGCGCTGGTGCTGTGCTCGATTTCGCCCTTCGGAGCGGACGGTCCCTACCGCGACTACCTGGCCGACGACGCGGTGCTCACCGCGATGGGCGGCATGCTCTACGTCAACGGTTATCCCGGCCGCCCGCCGGTGCGGCCACTGGGTCTGCAGGCCTACCACGCCTCCTCGCACTACGGCGCGATCGCCACGCTGTGCGCGCTGTTCGCGCGCGACCGCGACGGGACCGGCCAGTGGATCGATCTGAGCATGCAGGCCGCGACCGCCGGCGCGCTCGAACATGTGGTCGGGCTGTTCTTCCAGAACGGGCAGCCTGAGCGCCGGCGCGGCACGCTCCACTGGGCGCGCTTCTTCCGGGCCGGGAAATGCCGCGACGGATACGTGCTGCACTCCACGATCGGCGATTGGACTTCGCTGCTCGAATGGGTCAAGGCCGACGATGCGGCGCAGGATCTAATCACGCCCGAGTGGCACGAGCACGACCATCGCGCGCAACATGCCGAACATCTGTTCGATGTGCTTGACGAATGGATCAAGGACAAGCAGCGCGACGAGATCGTCGCGCGCGCCCAGCTCTTGCGCCAGCCCTACGCCGCGGTGCGTTATCCCGGCGAGCTGTTCGACGATGAGCAACTGCTCGCCCGCGGGTATTTCGTCGAGGTCGAGCATCCGGAGCTCGGCCGCAGCTTCCGTTATCCGGGCGCGCCTTGCCTGATGCATGGCACCCCGTGGCGAGTTTATCGGCGGCCGCCGCTGGTCGGCGAGCATAACGATGCGATTCTGCGCGATGAGCTCGGGCTCTCCCGCGAAGAACTCGCGGTGCTGACCGCCGAAGGGATCATCTGACCGTGGCCGCGATGGCGCTCAAGGGAATCCGCGTGGTGGATTTTACCTGGGTGGTCGCCGGTCCGGTGGCGACACGGATGCTCGCGGACAATGGCGCCGAGGTAATCAAGATCGAGCGTAAGATCCCTGGCTACATGGGGCCGCGCAAAGTCGGGCTGCAGCCGGACCTGAATCGCAACAAGCTCTCGGTCGCGATCAACATGGCGGAGCCGCGCGGCGTCGAGCTGGCGCGCCGGCTGGTGAAAATCAGCGACCTCGTGATCGATAACTTCTCGGCGCGCGTGATGCGCGGCTGGGGGATGGATTACGAGAGCCTGCGCAAGATCAAACCCGACATCATCTGCATCAGCATGTCCGGGCTCGGCCATACCGGCCCGCGCCGCGATTACGTCAGTTACGGACCGACCCTGCAGGCGCTGACCGGATTCGTCCGCCTCATGACCGATCCCAACGGCGAGCCGGCCGGCTTCGGCTATTCGTTTTCCGACCTGGCCGGCGGCCTGGCCGGCGGTTTCGCCGCGCTGGCCGCGCTGTGGCATCGGCGGCGCACCGGCGAGGGTCAGTTTATCGATCTCTCGCAGATGGAGGCGCTCACCGGCTACCTGGGGCCGGGACTGCTGGATATCTCGGTCAACGGCCGCGAGCAGTCGCCGGTCGACTGGCGCCCGCAGGAAAGGCCTGCGGCGCCGTACGGCGTCTATCGATGCCAGCCGTTGGGCGACGATGACGATCGATGGATCGTGATCTCGGTCCGTTCGCAGGCCGAATGGGATCGTTTCGTGGGCGCGATTGGCGCGCCGTCGTGGGTCAATGACGCGAAGTTCCGCACGCTCTATTTGAGAATGCGCAACCGCGACGAGCTCGATCGGCAGGTCGCGGCCTGGACCGCGAACCATCAGGCCGAAGAGGCGATGACGATTCTGCAGCGCGCCGGCATCCCCGCCGGCCTGGTGCAGAACGGCGCCGATCTCTGCACGCGCGATCCGCAACTCCAATTCCGCAACTTCTGGGCCCCGGTCAAGCGGCCCGACGGCTCCGACACTTACGTGAGTGGA
>JBGPMT010000136.1:0-8023 GCA_041487135.1 Binataceae bacterium (SeqCode)
CCACCATGCTCAACTGCCTGTCGGCGTTCGTGCCGGTCGACGAGCGCATCGTGACCATCGAGGACTCGGCCGAGCTCGTGCTGCAGCAGCCGCACGTGGTGCGGCTGGAAACCCGGCCGCCGAACGTCGAGGGCAAGGGCGAGGTCACCCAGCGCGAGCTGGTCAAGAACACGTTGCGTATGCGCCCCGACCGCATCATCGTCGGCGAGGTGCGCGGCGCCGAGGTCTTCGACATGCTGCAGGCGATGTCGACCGGCCATGACGGCTCGATCGCGACCATCCACGCCAACAATCCGCGCGAGTCGGTGATGCGCCTGGAGATGATGATGCTGCTGGCCGGGGCGCAGATTCCGCAGAAAGCGATGCGCCAGCAGATCTCCTCGGCCATCAACATCGTGGTCCACGTCTCGCGAATGTCCGACGGCTCGCGCAAGCTGATGAAAATTTCCGAGATCGCCGGCATGGAAGGCGACACCATGATGATGCAGGACCTGTTCGAGTTCCATCGCACCGGAATCGGACAGGGCGGCAAGGTCATGGGGACCTTCCGCCATACCGGGATACGCTCGTACTATACCGATCGCATCGAGATCACGGGCTACAAGCTGCCAACTCCAAAGCGGGAGGCGATCTGATGGATTTTCTCGTATCAAGCGCGATTTTCCTGGTGGTGTTCGCGATCGCGATCATCGTCTTCACCTCGCGCGAGGGCGACGCCAACGCTGCGGCGGTGGCGCGCCGGATGACGCCGCTGCCCGAGGAAAACCCCGAAGACGTCGAGATCACGCGCCAGGTGCGCAAACCCGAGCAGGGAATGCTCACCTTTCTGTACCGCACCAACCTGCTGCGGACGCTGGAGCAAAGCATCTGGCAGGCCGGGCTGTTCATGCGCACCTCCGAGATGTTGCTCATCATCACGCTGATGTTCTTCGCCGGAGCGACGCTCACCAAGCTGATCTTCCCGGACTCGATATTAGCGCTGGGCGGCGGGGCAATCGGCGCGAGCCTCCCGATTTTCTATCTCCGCTTCCGCCGCCGGCGGCGCCTCACGGCCTTCGGCGCGCAACTGCCGCATGCGCTCGACCTGCTGCGCTCGTCGCTCGAGGCCGGCCATTCGCTGCTGCGCGGGATGCAGGTGGTGGTGCAGGAGTTCGGCGATCCGCTGGGCAGCGAGTTTCGCACCGTGCTGGAGCAGACCCGCATCGGACTCCCGCTGCCCCGGGCGCTCAACGAATTGCTCAAGCGCATGCCCGAGGATGACCTGCGGTTGCTGGTAGTGGCGGTCAAGGTGCAGGCCGAGGTCGGCAGCTCGCTGGCCGCAATCATCGGGCGGCTGTCGGAAATCGTCCGCACCCGGCAGCGGCTGCGCTTGCAGGTCAAGGCGCTCACCGCGCAGTCGCGGATGGGCGGCACGATCGTGGGTCTGCTGCCGTTGATCGTGCTCGGCGCCTTCTCGCTCATCCAGCCGGGTTACACTCACGTGCTGTTCTACGATCCGACCGGGATCAAGATTCTGAAGGCCGCGGTGGTAATGGATCTGGCGGCCCTCCTGGTCATTAAACGCATGCTGCGGGTGGACTACTAACATGGCAGGCTCATTTCTAATCAGCATAATGGTTTTCTGTCTGCTGGGCGTCGCTGCGATGGCGATCTACGTGGCGCTCTATGGGAACCGGCTGCTCGAGGAGCGGCTCAACGACCTCGCGATCAAGATCCGCACCGTGCGGGGCACCGACCTCGACGCGTTGGACGCCGAAAACGAAACCATGGGCCGGATGCTCTTCCAGTGGGCGGCCCGAAAGTTCCCGGCCCCCAAGGCCGACACTCCGGCGGGCGAGAAGATGTCGCGCCTCCTGGTGCAGGCCGGTTTCATCCGCAGCGTCGACAATCAGGTCTTCCAGGTGGCGCGCATCTGCACCATCGGCGGCGGCCTGGTGGCGGGCCTGTTGATCGCCTGGTTCATCCATCATCCGCCGCTGATCGGCGCCGGCGCCGGCGCGGCCCTGGGTTATGTGCTGCCCGGCTATTACCTGGCGCGCAAGGCGCGCTTCCGTCAGAACGAGATCGCCCGGCAACTGTCCGACGTCCTCGACCTGCTGGTGGTCTGCGTGGAAGCGGGCCTCGGTCTGTTCGAGGCGATCCGGATCGTGGGCGCGGAAACCGAGCGGCAGCGCCAGGCGATCGGACGCGAGCTGTCGATGGTCTCGGGCGAAATCGCGGCCGGCGCCTCGTTGGGCCAGGCGCTACGCGGGCTCGCCGACCGCACCGCGGTCGAGGACATCAAGCCGCTGGCCGCGACCCTGATTCAGAGCGAGCAGCTGGGCGCCCAGATGGCCCCTGCCCTGCGCGCCAGTTCTGACGCGCTGCGCACCCGGCGCCGGCTTCGGGCCGAGGAGGCGGCGCAAAAGACCACCGTCAAGATCCTCTTCCCGCTGGTGTTATTCGTTCTGCCGGCCATGATGATGGTCATCGTCGGTCCGGCAATCATCCAGATCCTGGGCACCCTCAGCCATTAAATTTGCCCTTCATCTGCGGGCGGCTGCCTCGTCCTGTGGCAAGGCCGCTCGCAGATTCCCTCCGCCCCGTAGCATCAGTACCTCGGCACGTGGCGAATTCCCGCAGGCGAGATGATGCTGCCGCGCCGCGATTTCTTGCCGTTGCCACGGCCAAGCGCAACATCCCCGAGCCTCCCGATGCGACCTGACCACACGATCGTTGCTGTAGGGGACGTGGCCCTAACCTGGCGCATAGACGCAACGCAAGGTTGCACACCGAGGCTCGTTGATGCACAAGACTGATGCGTTGTAGCCGGAGTTGCGCGGCAGTGCGCAAAATTGCATAGCGAAAGCCCGACGCCAGGTCCTATGGCGCCCGCAGACTCGGGCCCACAATCAGCCTGGGTGCGACACGCAGCGCCGTCTTCGCCAGCGGCGCCGGCGAAGGTGGGAACCGGCGCCAGGCACACGGCAAACCAGACGCCATACAGATGGCGGACTAGGCTCATCCGGGCTTTCCAGGCGCCGCCGTGCGGCTCAATGGATGGGTTTAAGAGGCGGCGCGCCGGGCGCGACGCCGTGATGCGTTACTGGCCGAGGCCGAGGCGCTTCATCAGGCGGTAGAGAGTGGTGCGATCGACACCCAGCTCATGCGCCGCCAGCGCCCGGTTGCCCTTGGCCGACTCCAGCGCGGTCTTGATTCGAACCGCCGCCGCGCGATCGAGGCAATCCTGCAACGTGCCGATGATGCCATGGCCCCCGCCGTTGCCATTGGCGCTCGTGGCATCGATTTCGATCGGCTCCTCGACGCTGCGGTCGAGCGCAAAGGCTTCGGGCAAGAGCTGTTCCGCGCCGCTCATCACGACCGCGCGCTCGATCACGTTCTCGAGCTCGCGGACGTTGCCGGGCCAGCTGTAGCTGCACAATGCCCGCTCCGATTCCGGCGTCAAAGAGATCGGACGTCCGGCCTCGGTCGAGCAAAAGTCGAGGTAATGGCGGGCCAGCGGCAGGATATCCTCCGGGCGTTCCCGCAAGGGCGGGATATGAATCGGTATCACGTTGAGGCGGAAGTAGAGGTCGCCGCGGAAGCGGTTGTTGGCCACTTCCTTGCGTAGCGTGCGGTTGGTGGCGGCCACGATACGCACATCGACCTTGCGCGGCTTGTTGGCGCCAACTCGCAATACCTCGCCGTCCTCGAGGACGCGCAGCAGCTTGGCCTGGAAGTCCGCCCCGGTCTCGGCGATTTCGTCCAGGAACAGGGTTCCGCCTGAGGCGCGCTCGAAGCATCCGGCCCGCGCCGCGATAGCGCCCGTGAACGAACCCTTCTCATGGCCGAACAATTCGCTCTCGACCACGCCGTCGGCGAACGCCTTGCAGTTGACGGCCACGAACGGGCCGTCGGCCCGCTGGCCCCAATAATGGACCAGGCGCGCCACCAGCTCCTTGCCGGTACCGCTTTCGCCTTCGATCAGGACCGTCGAGCGCGAGGGCGCGACGCGCCGCACGATCGAGAGAATATTCTTGCTGGCAGGGCTTTCGGCGATGAACCCGGCCGCCACGCTGGCCAGATCGAGCTGCTGGCGGAGCTGGCGGTTCTCGCGCTGCAACAGGCTCATCTCGAGCGCGCGCTTGACCGCCGCGCTGAGCTCGTCGCCGGTGAAGGGCTTGGCGATATAGTCAAACGCGCCGTGGCGCATCGCCGCCATCGCGGTGCCGGGGTTGGGATCGACGCCCAGCAGGATCAGCGGCACGTCGGGGCGCCGCATGCGGACCTGCTGCAGCAGCTCGAGCCCGCCCATCCCGGGGATCTGCAGGCCGATAACGATTACGTCCGCGCCGCGCTGCTTGAGCGCGCCCAGCACGGCGTCGCCGCTGTCGCAGATTTCGCACTCGTAGCCGGACTGGATGAAGAGGCGCTCCGCGCTCTGCACCAGCTCCCGGTCCTCGTCGGCGATCAGAACCCGGGCCTTGCCACGAGTAGCAGCGACTTGAGCAATCGGCGGATTATAATTCATTTCAAGTGGCACAACCGCACGCCCTCATGTAGCATATTTGCCTCACCGGCCCACCCTGTCAATAGACTTTAGCGGGCTTGGCTGACCCTGGTTAGGTGCCATCGGAACGGTCCGCACCTTGCCCCCGCGCCGTCGTTTTCACGGGCGTGCAAACGTGAAACGCGCGGAGCTTGAGCGGTGCAACACAAACGCAATCGTTCCCCAATCAGCCTGCCTGCCCTGATTTTTGGCAGGCAATATGTCGCTTATCAGCGATTTAACCGGCGGTCGATTAGGCTGGAGCCAGATATGTGCCAAGCCTCTCCTCTGCGCTGCGGACTTCATCCCTGATGTCAGCGGCGCGCATCATTTGGCTTTGCACCACTACGTTATACGCTCCAGACTCGATCCGGATTCTCTATCACGGACTGATGGAGAGACAAATTCGGTGCCAACCAGGAATCACGAATAATCCGATTAGGCAAACAATGCTAGCCAGTGCAATTTTGAGCACAGGATTGCCCAGCGTTTGAGGGAGGGATGCGTTGCTGCATCGTGAGATTCTGCCCGTCGATCGGACGCTTATCGTGGCGATCGCGGGGTCGGCTTGATTTCGGCCTCGCGGGCGGTTACCAAAGAGGGGCTTAAGTCCTCGCTAGATGCTCCCCGGTAGCTCAGTCGGTAGAGCGGACGGCTGTTAACCGTCATGTCGCTGGTTCGAATCCGGCCCGGGGAGCCAGATTGGCATCTCTCAGTGCGCTCCGATCGCGCCCAGGCGCCGGATCGCCGCCTGCCCGGCCTCGCTGAATGTCGAGCCGTGTGAAGCCGACTTGAGCGCCTCCAGATCGGCGGCGAACTCGATGTCGCCGAGCACGAAGCGCAGCGGCCGATCCCCGGTCGAGTAGTGAAACGGCTGCCCCTGGTAGAAGTTCGTCAGCGCGGCAGCGAGCGCGCGGGCCGACCCGGCGACCGCGATCTGCTGCCCCTGGCATTGCAGCCGGGCGATCATGTCCGTCATGTCGCAGTCGGGCAGGTTCGCCGGCTCCAGCGTGGCCGTGGCGATCCTCAGGTCCCCGCCCTGCGCGCTCAGCGCGCCGTTGTAGACCATCCCGGCGTAGCCGATCTCCCCGCGCATCGTCATCGTATCGTCGCCACCCGCCGCGACGACGTTGCGCACGGTCATCGGCTGGTTCATCCCCTGCACCTGGAACGGGACCTCATAGACCGGCGCATAGATGCGGAGCATCTGATTGATGAAGCCGTATTGCGCGTCGGCCAGCAGGTTGGCGCCCGCCGGTATCGAGGCCATCTCGGCGCGCAGCAGCGGGTCGGCGTCAAGCCAGGCTTCGGGGTTGGCGACCGCGCCGCTGGGGAAGAGCGCGGCGACGATAGTCGTCGGGAGAAACCGGATCGCGAGATCGAACCGGTAGCGGTCGGCGGGCGGCGGCAGGAGTTGCAGGCCGGAGGTCGCGATCGACTTGAATTCGCCGAGCCCTTTTATCGCGGCCGCCGGATTGGCGCCGCTCGGCGCACCCGCCGCGTCGACCACCGCGAGCGTGAGCCGCCACGGCTTCCAGGTCGCGCGCATTTTGATTACCGCGGCCCATGGCGCGTGCGCGGACGAAATCGGGAGCTGGCCGGCGATCGATGCCAGCGCGCGATCGCAATCGGCGGCCGAGAGCGCATTGACCGGGGGAGCGGCCGCCGCTTCGGGATAGACGATCCCGAGCGCCCGCGCGCCGCCCGCCCCGTCGCCACCGCACCAGGTCAGTCCGACGATTTTGATTCTCGGCGCGCTGATATCGGTATGCCCGGGCGGGAGGTCGACTGTGATCGGCGCCAATTGCCGCACCAGCGAGGGGACCAGGCCCGGCATCGCGACGGCCCGCATCAGCGGCCGCCCCTGCGCCCATCCCGAGTTTGCGCTCGAAAAGAACAAAAGGAAGGCGCTCAGAAGCGCCGCCACCATCCGCCCCATCGCTGCCTTCCTTTGCCGGGGATAGCACCCGAGCGTCAGACCCGATTCATGCTCTCAAAGCCAGAATCGATTTGTTACTCTCTGCTGAAGGGATTAGCTTTGAGACGATCTCAAACTCATCAAACCGCGAGGGATAAGTGTAGGCCCGTGATAGAGACAAAAATACCGCATCTGCTGCGAGGCTTCGTCGAGCAGCTCCGTGCCCTCTTCAAGGAACCGCTGAGCGATGAAGAGCGATGGCGCCGAATCGCGGCGCTGATGCCCGCGCTTATCCAGTCGCCGGAGCTGCACGCGAGCACCACGTCATGGCCGGAGCATGGCGCGGGCGAGTTGCCCCGCAATCTGCTCTTCTATGAGGACCCGGACTATCGATTCGTGGTCAACGGCCTCATCAAGAAGCCGCACGAGGGGACGCCGGTCCACGACCATGCGCACACCTGGACGGTCTCCGCGCTGATGGAGGGTGAGGAGCACGTGACGCTCTATCGCCGGGCCGACGACGGCAGCCGCGCCGATTTCGCCCGGCTCGAGAAGCTGGCCGACCACGATGTGCGGCCGGGCCACGTCGACGTGGTACCGCCCTACGTGATTCACGAGGAGCAGGCCGGCGCGCGGCGCACCATCTCGATGATCGTGCGGAGCGAGAAGACCGGGAGCTTCCCGCAAAACATGTTCCATGCGATCTCCGGGAAGGTGACGCAGTCGCCCGGCGCCGGGCAGTTCCCCTACGATCTGGATTCCCCGCAGGCGTGAGGCCGGGCCGAGCCCGGCCGGCTAGCTGTCGCCGTGCAGATTCGCACCCTTGCGCTCGCCGCCGAGCGCGATCGCAATCGCGGCCAGCACCAGCGCCGTACCCGCCACGATCGCGAGCGCGTTGGCGTAGCCGATCCGCTCGCCGAGCAGCGCCTCGCCGAAGGCGGCGTTGGCGGCGAACAACACCCCCAGATGATAGGTCAAGCCGGCGAACAGCCCGCGCGCCTCGGGCGGCGACAGCTCCGCCAGATGGGCGGGGATCACGCCCCACGCCCCCTGCACCATGAACTGCATGATGAAGGCGCCCGTCGCGAGCAGGACCAGCGAGCGCGGGTAGAGCCATAGCGGCACCACCATCACGCCGAGCAGGGTCGCGATCACCACCGCGCGCCGCCGTCCCAGGGAATCGGACCAGAGGCCGAAGGCGAGCCCGCCGAGGATCGCACCGAGGTTGTAGATCACCGCTATCCCGGCGACCATCCCGGGGCTCAGGCCGCGCTCGTGCTCGAGAAAGGTCGGATAGAGATCCTGCGTGCCGTGCGAGATGAGCCCCATCAGAGTCAGCATCACGACCAGGTAGCCGAAGCGGCGCAGGTTGGCGCGGATGACGCGGAAAATCGCTCCGGGGGCCGGCCGGTTGCGCTCCCAGACGCGGGACTCGGGCACCTTGGCGCGGATATACAACACCAGCAGCGCCGGCGCGCCGCCCAGAAAGAACATCGGTCGCCATCCCAAGCGCGGGAAGATGAAGAAGTAGGCGGCAGCCGCGAAGATGTAGCCGAAGGCGTAGCCTTCCTGCAGGA
>JBGPMT010000137.1:0-8016 GCA_041487135.1 Binataceae bacterium (SeqCode)
CATTGTGCACGACGATTTCGGTCAGTGCCGGGTTATCTTCCATTTCGGGACGACTCAGTCCCAGACCGACCACGCGCGCCGGATGAAGGCTTTCGGGAAGATGCGAGCGCCAACTGCTCATGAGATCGAGGATCGCGGCGCCCCGGGGCAGGCAGCTTGAGTAGATTTCGCTGACGGCGGCGATCGCCGGGTCATCGATATGGACGGTGCGACGCGGGAAATCGTAGAAGGCTTCGTCGGCGGATTCGTCGACCCGGCGGAAAAGCTCGGGCCCCAGGTTTGGCAGGTCTTTTGGCGCTGGCATGGTGGCAATAAACCCAATCAAAACAGGGGTTTAGAGAAATCGACGCGATGCGCGGGGGCGCGACGTTGACACCGAGTCAGCCTGACGCCTACATTAAAACGCCTTTTCAGCGCGTACTCCGGACGCTTTAAGGGCCCGATTTGCAGAGGAAAAAAAGCCATGGTCAGACGGGATAAGGCCAACTACATTATCCAATCTGTCGCCCATGCGCTGGATGTCGTCGAGCAATACTTCGGGGAGGTTGACGAGCTCGGGGTCACCGAGTTGTCGAAACGGTTAAAGCTCCACAAGAACAACGTCTTCCGTCTACTCGCGACGCTGGAAGCCCGCGGCTATATCGAACAAAACCGCGCCTCCGAGAATTACCGGCTGGGGGTGAAATGCCTCCATCTTGGCCGCCGTTATATCCATCATATGGGACTGGTGCGCCAGGCCCGGCCGATCCTGAATGACGTCGCGCGCCGGTGCAGCGAGAGCGCCTTCGTTGCGATCCTGCGCCGCGAGGGCGTCGTCCCGCTGGAATCCGCCGAGCCCGAAGGGCGTGCGGTCAAGATCACCACCCCTATCGGCGAAGCGCTGCCGCTCCATTGCACCGCGGTCGGCAAAGCCCATCTCGCCTTCGATCCCGAGGAGCAGCTCAAGGCGACCCTGCCCGAACAACTTCCTCGCTACACCGACCGCACGATTATCGATCGCGCCATCCTGCTTGAACAGCTTCATAACGTGGCCCGCGACGGATATTCGGTCGATGCGGGTGAATTCTTCGAAGACGTCTCTTCGATCGCGGTCCCGATTCGCGACTATACGCGCTCGGTGGTCGGCTCGCTCGGTGTCGCGGGTCCCGCATACCGGGTTACCCACGAGCGCATCAGCACCGAAATTGCCCCGTTGATACTTGAAGCGGGCCGCGAACTGTCACATCGCCTGGGCTTTAACGAGTAAGCGCCGCCCGCTTCCCGGAGATGCTAGCCGCGTCTATCATGAGGTTTCGCCCGGCTATCTTAGCGGCGTGAAGGGTGGGCATCATGAGCCGGGCAACGTCCCGGCGGGTCCCCGGCCATCAGGAAAGATTGGAGCAACAGTCGTGAAGATTCTTGTCCCGGTCAAGCGCGTGCCTGACCCGGCCACCACCATCCGGGTTCTGCCCGACGGCTCCGGCATCGCAACCGACAACATCAAGTGGGTCATCAATCCGTTCGACGAAATCGCCCTCGAAGAAGCCTTGCGGATCAAGGAGAAACAGGGCTCCGGCGAAGTGGTGTTGTGCTCGATCGGACAAGCGGGTTGGCAGGAGCAGCTGCGGACCGGGCTGGCGATGGGCGCCGACCGGGCGATCCTGGTCAAGTCCGACCAGCCGCTCGACAGCCTCGCGATCGCCCGGATTCTGGTCAAAATCATAAACGACGAAAAACCCGAGCTGGTGATCCTGGGCAAGCAGGCGATCGACGACGATTCCAACCAGATCGGCCAGATGATGGCCGAGATGCTCGGATGGCCGCAGGCGACCTTCGCCTCGAAGATCGAATTGGCCGACGGCAGATGCACGGTTACGCGCGAGGTCGACGGCGGTCTCGAAACCATCGCCTTTCCGCTGCCCGCGGTGGTTACCACCGATCTCCGCCTCAACGAGCCGCGCTATGCTTCGCTGCCCGGGATCATGAAAGCGCGCAAGAAAGAGCTCAAGGAGATCGCGGCGGAGAGCCTCGGGGTCGATCTCGCGCCGCGGCTCAAGGTGAAGCGGCTTACCGCGCCGCCCAAGCGCGAGGCCGGGCGCAAGGTCGCATCGGCCGCCGAACTCGTCGCCCTGCTGCACAGCGACGCCAAGGTCATCTGACCGCGACGGCAGAGTCTGGAGCAAACGATGGGTGACGTACTGGTGATCGCCGAATATCAGGGCGACCGTTTTCCGAAGACCACGCTGGTCGCCGTGAACGCCGGGCTCGAGCTGGCCCGCAAGCGCGGCGGGAGCTGCCTCGCCGTGGTCGCGGGCGAAGAGGTTGGCGCGCTCGCATCGGAGTTGGCGAAGTACGGCGTCGCCAGGGTGATCGCGCTCGAAAATCCCGCCCTGAAGAACTATCTCGCCGACGCGTGGGCATATGCGATCGTGGCGCTGGTGAAGAAACTGGGGGTCGAGTACGTGCTCGCCACCGCGACCGCGATGGGCAAGGACCTGATGCCGCGGGTCGCCGCGCGGCTCGACGCGCCGATGGCCTCCGAAATCGTCGCGATTGGCGAGGACCATACGCTGATACGCCCGATGTACGCTGGCAACGCGCTGGCCACCGTCGAGATGGACGGACCGATCAAGGTGGTAACCGTGCGCGCGACCGCGTTCGACGCCGCGCAGCCCTCGGGCAGCGCCGCTGCGATGGAAAAAATTCCGGCCGAGATCGATGCCGCCGCGCTTAAGATGCAGTTCGTCGCCTTCAATCAGACCAAGAACGATCGTCCGCAGCTTACCGAGGCCCGGATCGTCGTGTCGGGCGGCCGCGGACTGCGCTCGGGCGAGAACTTCAAGACCGTGCTCGAGCCGCTGGTCGACGAGCTGGGCGCCGCGATGGGCGCGAGCCGCGCCGCAGTCGATGCGGGTTTCGTGCCCAACGATTTACAGGTCGGCCAGACCGGCAAGGTGGTAGCTCCCGAGCTCTATGTCGCGGTCGGGATCTCCGGCGCCATCCAGCATCTGGCCGGCATGAAGGATTCGAAGACCATCGTCGCGATCAACAAGGACCCCGATGCGCCGATCTTCACCGTGGCGGACTACGGCCTGGTAGCCGACCTTTTCAAGGCTGTGCCCGAAATGGTTGACGAAGTGAAGAAGCTCAAGCATTCGTAGATCGGCGACCGAAGCAAGCAAAGGGAGTCTCATCCAATGGCGAGCAGCGCGGTAGCGATCGAAAAGGCCGGGTCCCTCGCGAGCATCGAGGGATCGCTGAATTACCTGGGCGAAATGGACGAGCGGCCGCTGACCTACGCCTATCCGCCGCCGCCCGGCACGCCGGAGACCAACCTGCGCTTTGCGCCGCGCAAGCTGCGGATCAGCGACGGCCGCCCGCTCGCCGATAAACTCTCGATCGACGAGCAGGGCTTCCGGCTGATTCGGCGCGAGACCTCGGTCAAGGACTTTTACGACCACGAGGAAGTGCGGACCGTCTATTACCCGGAAGTCATCGACCTGTTGAAGGATGTTACCGGCGCCGAAAAGGTCGTGATCTTCGATCACACACTGCGCCGCGCGGGCTCATCGAAGCAGAAGATCAACGGCGTCAAGGAGCCGGTCCAGTCGGCGCACAATGACTATACGCTGACCTCAGGTCCGCAGCGCGTGCGCGAGTTGCTGCCGGCGGACGAGGCCGAAGAGCGCCTCAAGCATCATTATGCCGAGGTCAACGT
Organism: Binataceae bacterium (SeqCode); assembly: GCA_041487135.1. Classification (GTDB taxonomy): domain Bacteria; phylum Desulfobacterota; class Binatia; order Binatales; family Binataceae; genus JAJPIG01. Next base: position 3,698 of record JBGPMT010000137.1, read on the forward strand.
ATGGCGGCCGATAAGCGGGCCGGTTTTGGAATGGCCGCTTGCGGTATGTGACGCGCGCAGCATGGTGCAGAAGGATTTCGTCGCGACCTACCGGCTCTATCCGGACCGGACCGGCGAAATCTACACCATCACCTACAACCCGAATCATCGCTGGTACTACTTTCCGAAGATGGAGCGCAACGAGGTGGTCCTGCTCAAGGGCTTCGACTCGCTCACCGACGGCCGCGCGCGCTTCACCGGCCATACCTCGTTCGAGGATCCGACCAGCCCGCCCGGCGCGCCGCCGCGCGAAAGCATCGAGGTCCGCGCCCTGCTGTTCTTCGCCCCGGAAACGAAATAATCGGCGCGCCGTTCAGAGTCCCAGCTCCTTGACGATTGGCGGCCAGTGATCGCGCCAGGGCCGCGCCGCCTCGAAGCATCGGCTGGCGCGCAGCACCATCGGATCGTCAAGATGGCGTCCGACGATCTGCAATCCGACCGGGAGTCCTTCGCGCGTGAATCCGGCCGGGACGCTGGCCGCCGGTTGTCCGGTCAGATTGATCGGAAAGGTCATCGCGATCCAGGCGGTCGGCGCCACGGCGCGACCGGCGATTTCTTCCGGCCCCTGAATCAGGATCGGGAACGGCGGCACGCATAGAGTCGGCGTCAGGAGCAGGTCGTAGCGCGTCATCAGACGCCACATCCGGTTCGCGACCGCTTTGCGCGCGAGGTTGGCGTTGGTGAAGTCCTCGGCCGTCCACGGCACGCCCAGCCAATCGGCCAGATGGGCGGACATCCTTCCCCGGTATTGCTCGGCCATCTTACGCATCCCCACCAAATCGCTTTCCGCCATTATCAGGGCCGCGAACGCCCCCGCCGGATCCTGCCAGCCCGGGTCGGCCGGCTCGACGATGCATCCCAAGTCGCGCTCGAAGACCCCGACCGCCTGATCGACGACGCGCAGCACCTCCGGGTCGACCGCCGCGTAGCCCCAATCGCGGCTGTAGGCGACGCGCTTGCCCTTGAGATCGCCCGTTATCGCCTCGATCCAATCGAAATCCGGCGCCGGCAGGCTGTGGCGATCGCGCATGTCGGGCCCCGCCATCACCGAGGTCATCAACGCACCGTCGGCGACCGTCCGCGTGAGCGGGCCGTAGCATTCGACCGACTCCCAGCCTGAGACGCCCGGGTAGCGCTCGTCGCGCGCGCCGGGATAGAGCGGAATCCTGCCGAACGAGGGCTTGAAGCCGAACAGGCCGCAGAACGAGGCCGGGATTCTGACTGAGCCGCCGCCGTCGCTGCCCAGCGCCAGCGGACCGACGCCGGTCGCAACGGCGGCGGCCGCGCCGGCACTCGAACCGCCCGGGGTCATCGCGAGGTTCCAGGGATTGCGCGTAGTCTCGAAGACCGGGTTGTGGCCGGTGCCGCTGTAGCCGAACTCCGGGACGTTGGTCTTGCCCAGGATTATCGCGCCCGCCGCGCGCAGCCGCTCGACCGCGACGTCGTCTTCATCCGGAATGAAATTCTCATAGGCGGGCGAGCCGAAGACCGTGCGTATTCCCGCGGTCAGGATGAGATCCTTGATACTGACCGGCACGCCGGCGAGCGGTCCGACCGGCCGCCCGGCCGCGATCTCGGCCTCGATCCGCCGCGCTTCAGCGCGCGCAAGGTCGGGGGTCGGCGTACAGAAGGCATGCAGCGCCGGCTCCAGCTTCTCCATCCGGGCCAGCGCCGCTTCGACCACCTCGACCGGCGAGAGCTCGCGCCGGCGAATCTTGGAGGCCAGGGTTACCGCGTCCATCCGGCAGATCTCGTTCGCGTTCGCCATCGCTCATCCTCCCGGCGCTCGGCGCGATTGAATTTCGCGTCCCGCTACTGCTTTAACTGCATTACCGATGGATCGAAATATCACCCGCCCCATTCTCTGGAACGTCCCGATCGCTTTCCAGGTGATCCTCTACGGATTGTTCGCCGGCTTGTGCATTTTGTTCGCCTGGTCAGCCTGGCGCTGGTACCGGATCGTGCGCCTGGGCCAGCCCGCCGAAAACCGCTTCGACCATCCATGGCGCCGCGCGGGGCTCATGATTCGCGACGCGTTGGGCCAGGGCGCCGTCGTGCGCGAGCCGTGGGGCTGGATGCATTACGCGCTCTATACCGGTTTCGTGGGCCTCTTCATCGGCACCAATATCGTGCTGCTCAACAGCGGCGTCAGCGAGTTCTTCGGTCTGTTCGGACTCGGGTTCTATTTCTACTACGGCGCTTTCTATCATGTCTTCAAGGCCGCGATGGACACCTTCTTCATGCTGGTGATCGCCGGCGTGCTGGCGGCGGCCATCCGCCGCATCCTCCTGCGCCCGGCGCCGCTCGGCAATCCTCCCAAGGAGAAGCTTCGCGACAGTCTCGAGAACCGGCTCGGGTATCAATTCCCGCTCGCGATGCTGGTGCTGGTCGCGCTCACCGGGTTGATGCTCGAGGGCGCGCGGATCAACGCCAATCCCCCCGGGTTCACCGAATGGGCCTATGTGGGGCGCGAGGTCGGCCGGCTCGAAGGCGCTCTGGGAGCCGGCGTGATGTTCCACCGATGGCTGTGGCTGGTTCACGTGCTGCTGGTCTACACGCTGCTCTCATGCTTCGCGCTGACCAAGCTGCGCCATACGTTTATCGCCCCGGTCAATCTCTTTTTCCGCAATCTCGGGCCAAGCGGACGCCTGACGCCGATCAAGGATTTCGAGAACGCCCAGACCTTCGGCGTGGCGCAGGTCGAGCAATACAACTGGAAGCAGTTGCTCGACATGGCCTCATGCCTGGAATGCGGGCGATGCACGCTAAATTGCCCCACCGTCCAGACCGGCAAGACGCTCAATCCCAAGCACCTGGTGATGGTCCAGCGCGACCATCTGCTCGACAAGGCGCCGACGCTGATCAACGCGCCGGCGGGCGATGGCGCGGCGCAATGGGACGGGCCCGACATGATCACCGAGGTCGCGACCGAGGCGGCAGTCTGGGGATGCACCAGCTGCGGCTGGTGCGAAGAGGGATGCCCGGTCGGCATCGAGCACATCCAGCGCATCGTCGACATGCGCCGCCATCTGGTGCTGATGGAAAGCAAGTTCCCGCAGCAGGCGCAGAGCGCGTTCCGGGGCATCGAGGTGCAGGGAAATCCGTGGGGTATGGCGCAGGAGAAGCGCGCCGACTGGGCCAAGGACAGCGGCATCCCGACGATGGCCGAGGTCGGGGACGCCTCGCAAATCGACGTGCTGTACTGGGTTGGATGCGCCGGTTCGTACGACGAACGCAACCAGAAGGTCAGCCGCGCGTTCTCAGGCCTGATGAAGCAGGCGGGGGTGCGCTTCGCGATCCTCGGGGTCGAGGAGATGTGCACCGGCGACCCGGCGCGCCGGCTCGGCAATGAATATCTGTATGCGACCGTCGCCGGGCAGAATATCGAGCGGCTCAATCATTACCGGCCAAAGCGAATAGTCACTCAATGTCCACATTGTTTTCATAATCTGAAGAATGAGTATCCGGACTTCGGCGGTAACTACGACGTCGTGCACGAGGCCGAGTTCATCGCGGAGCTGATTCGCGCGGGACGCCTGAAGCCCACGCGCGAGCTGCGCCAGCGCGTGACCTATCACGATCCGTGCTACATGGCGCGCCATAATCGAAAATGGAACGGCGCGCGCGCCGCGCTAGGAGCCATCCCCGGCGCGCAAATCGAGGACGTTCACAATTGCAAGGAGCGGACCTTCTGCTGCGGCGCGGGCGGCGGATGCTTCTGGAAGGAGGAGCACGAGGGCACGCGCATCAATCAGAAGCGGCTCGATCAGCTGGTCGAGGCGAGCCCCGAGACGCTGGCGGTCGGATGTCCTTTCTGCATGACGCAGATGGAGGACGCGGTGAAATCCCGCGCGCTTGAGGGGTCGATGCGGGTGCGCGATTTGTCGGAAATCGTCGCCGAGTCCACCGGCGCGATTGAAAAGTAGAGAGGCACGGCCGGGCAAGCAGCGTTATTGAGGAAGAAAAAGGGAGCGCTTACGGATTCTCAACACAATACGCACTGTGTTAACCTAATGCTGTCATGGAATTGCCTGTCATATTGACGCCGGGTGAGGACGGCTACCTGGTGGCCGAATGTCCGGTGATCCCTGGCTGCATCAGCCAGGGCAGGACCCGCGAGGAAGCGCTGCGTAACATCCGCGAGGCGATAGAACTCTGCCTCGAAAATCGCGAGAGCGAAGGCTGGCAACTGCCGTCGGAATACGAAGTCGTGCGCCTGGCGATTCAAGGATGACTACAATGGTTCGCCTGCTGCCGTAGTGGCCCAAGGTCAAACCGCC
>JBGPMT010000138.1:0-7967 GCA_041487135.1 Binataceae bacterium (SeqCode)
CCGGGCGCGTCATGACAGGTGCTGCACGTGACCGTCAGCTTGTCGCCGTTCTCGACCAGGCCGGCGACGTTGGTAATCACAAACGGCCGGGTGTTGAAGATCTCCTGGCCGCGCGCGATCGAGGCGCGGGCCCGGGCCGGCGCCGAGCCGCGAGAGCCCGGCCACGCCGAGTAGAGCTCGAAGACCTTGGGATCGAAAGGGTGGCCGGTCGGATTATTGCCAAACGGGTCGTTGATTCCAACGAAAAAGTCCTGCTGCGGAAGGCTGGTCGGCGTACCGCCCCCGTCATGCGCGGCAAGCAAGCCCGCCTTGCGATCCTGAATTTGCGCGGTGAACATCCCGCTTTCGAAATCGACGATCTGAGCTAACTGGGCCGGGTTGGGCGGCGTTTGCGTCTCGGCGTGAATCAGCGTCGCGTTGATCGCCTGGGTTTCGAGCGACGGCTCGCGGCCGTCCCACATGATCGCGCTCGAGAACTTCAGATTGGCGGCGGGCAGCGGACGCCGATAGAGCGAGAGCAAATCCGCGCTTTGGCAATTATAGGGATCACTGATCGAGATAGCCGTGAACTCGGCGTTGGCGGGCGGTGCAATCCCGATTCGAATCAGCCCCTTGCTCAGCAGGAGCGCATAGGCCTTGCGCCTCGCGGCGATCGTCGAGACGCCGGCATCGGGACAGGTCGCGCCGTCGAACGGGCGAAACAGCGGGTCAGCGCCGTGGCTGCTCGCGAAGCGTTGCTTGATATGCGGCGGCGTAATCGACCATCCGTCGGTCGGCGCGTGACAGGTGACGCATTGCCGTCCGTTCGTACCCAGGCTCTCGAAGAAGGCGTTTGCGGTCTTGTCCGTCGAACCCGCGGGCTGATAGTTAGCGAAGATTCCGCTCGGGTCGTTCTGCTTTTCGAATTGCGGCTGGATCGAGGATTTCGCCTCGGCCGCGATCGAGCCGATCGAAGCGGCGAGAGTCACCGTCATGATCGTGATCGTCAGGACAATGCGTTCGATCGCGCGGCGTGCCCGGATACGCGGCGCCTTGGGCGGTGGAGAGAAACTCATCGCTTCGGCTGACAGCCCCTTACATTCTCCAAGGGTGGCGATGTAAGCAAGCCTCGGCGGCGCTATCGCCCTCTATCCGGCCTGACCGAGCGGTTGACAATCCGGAACCTCTCGGATAACCCTGTCTCTGGCGTGAGCCTTATCGAGAGCGGCGGAGGGACTGGCCCGAAGATGCCGCAGCAACCGGCCCCAAGGTGGGTGCTGGTGCTAACTCCTGCAGGGTGTCTCCAGTTGGGATGCCCTGGAAGATAAGGCGAGAGTGAACAACCCTCGTCCTTATCGCAGGACGGGGGTTTTTAATTTTCAGCCAGTTCGCCCCCGGGCTCCCGGTAAAGACTGCGGCGAAATTGTGGCGAAAAGCGTACTGATAGTCGGACTTGGCGGATTGGGCGTACCCGCTGCGCTTGCGGCAGTGCGGGGCGGCGTGAGGCGGCTCGGGCTCATCGATCCAGACCCGGTCGAGCTCTCGAACCTGGCGCGCCAGGTAATCTATCGCGAATCCGATCTCGGCAAGCTCAAGGTCGACGCCGCCGCCCATCGCCTGAGCCGGCTTGCGACCGGCCTCGAAATCGAAAGCCTTCGCTTCGCGCTCGACTCCTCGAACGCCGCCCGCGTCATCGGTAACTTCGGCTTCGTTATCGACGCGACCGACAGCCCCGCGATCAAGTTTCTTATCAACGACGTCTGCATCGCTACCCGTATCCCGTTCATCTACGGCGGCGTGCTCGGGCTGGTTGGCCAGGCGATGACGGTTATTCCGGGACGCACGGCGTGCCTGCGATGCCTGTTCGAGAAGCCACCCGACGAGGCTGAAATCGCGAGTTGCCGCGAGGCCGGAATTATCGGTCCGGTCGCCGGCGCAATCGGCCTGCTCCAGGGCGCCGAGGCCGCACGATGGGCGAGCGGCGCGGAGCTTCGCTTCGCGGGAATGATTATCACCTACGACGGCGCGCACGGCGGACGATCGCGGATGACCGCGCTGCGCGCGCGCGAGGGATGCAGCTGCGGCGCATCGCGAGCCGACACCGCCTCGGCGGCCGGCTCCCGCGCCTGACGGGGTACCTATGAGCTACGTGACCAGCCTCAAATGCCGCGAGTGCGGGCAGGAATATCCGATCACCCCGGTCCATGTATGCGAGACCTGCTTCGGCCCGCTCGAGGTGGTCTACGATTACGGCCGGATTCGCAAGGTCCTGACGCGTGCCGTGATCGAGAGCCGGGCGCAGAACCTGTGGCGCTATCGCGAGCTGCTGCCGGTCGACGGCGAGCCCGAGATGGGCCCGTTTTCAGGCTTCACGCCGCTGCTCCGTGCCCGCCGGCTCGGCGCCGAAGTCGGGCTCCACAAGCTTTATATCAAGGACGACACGGTCAACCATCCGACGCTCTCCTACAAGGATCGCGTGGTCGCGGTTGCGATCACCAAGGCCCGCGAGTTCGGCTTCAACACGGTCTCGTGCGCCTCGACCGGGAATCTTGCGACCGCCGTCGCCGCCCACGCGGCGCGCGCGGGCCTGCGCTGCTACATCTTCATGCCCGAGGGGGTTGAGTCCGGCAAGATCGTCGGCTCGACGATCTACGGAGCGCAGGTAATCACGATTCGCGGCAACTACGACGACGTCAATCGGCTGTGCAGCGAGATCGCCGACAAGTACGGATGGGCTTTCGTCAATATCAACCTGCGTCCCTACTACACCGAGGGCGCCAAGACTTTCGGCTTCGAGGTCGCCGAGCAGCTCGGATGGCGTCTGCCCGACCATATCGTGGTGCCGACCGCGGGCGGCACGATCCTGCCCAAGGTCGCCAAGGCCTTCAAGGAATTCAAGGAACTCGGCCTGGTCGACGGTGCCTTCAAGATCCATTGCGCGCAGGCGGCCGGCTCGGCGCCGGTTATCGCGGCGCTCCACAAGGGGACCGATCTGATTCTGCCGGTGAAGCCCAATACGATCGCCAAATCGATCGCGATCGGAAATCCCGCTGACGGCTTCTACGTACTCAAGGCGGTGCGCGAATCCGGCGGCTGGGGCGAAGGTGCGAGCGACCCCGAAATTATCGACGCGATCCGGCTGCTGGCGCGCACCGAGGGCATCTTCGCCGAGCCGGCCGGCGGCACCACGCTCGCGGTCACGCTCAAGCTCGCGCTCCAGGGGCGCATCAAGCCCGACGAGACGGTTGTGGTTTCGATTACCGGCAACGGCTATAAGACTCTGGAGGCGGTCGCCGGCATCATCGAGCAGCCGGTGATTATCGAAGCGCGGCTTGCGGAGTTCGACGCGCTCTATGAGCGGCTCCCCAATGGCAAGCGCGCGGCGGCCGGTGCGGCCTGAGGAATTCGCCCAAACCCGGCCCTAATCAGTCTGGAGCAACCAGTTCGGTCCGGAGATCGACCAGGGAGGCTAGTCCGAAACGCTATGGCAATCAGGGTCAGAGTACCCACCCCGCTGCGCAGGTTCACCGCCGGAGTCGATGAAGTTGCGGCCAGCGGCGATTCTGTCCGGGCCGTGATCGAGGATCTCGAGCAGCGCCATCCGGGCATGCGCGAGCGGTTGTTCGACGACAAGGGCGAGCTGCGCCGTTTCGTCAACATCTACCTCAACGGCAACGATATCCGCTTTCTCGACCAGCTCGACTCGAAGGTCAAGGACGGCGATGAGATCTCGATCGTCCCCGCGATCGCCGGCGGACGCTGACCGCCCCTACGTCCCGGTCACGCGCGCCACCAGCGTGCTTGATCTTATCGGCAACACGCCGCTGCTCGAGCTGCGCCGGCTCACCGCCGGTCTGCTGCGCCCCGGCGTGCGCCTTTACGCCAAGCTCGAGGGCTTCAACCCCGGCGGCTCGGTGAAGGACCGCGCCGCCCGCAGCATGATCGAACGCGGGCTTGCCAGCGGCGAGCTCCGGCCGGGCAAGGTGATTATCGATTCGACCTCGGGCAACACCGGGATCGCGCTGGCGATGGTCGGCGCGGTGCTGGGTTATCCGGTCGAGCTGGTGATGGCGGCCAACGTCAGCCGCGAGCGCAAGAAGATAATCCAGGCCTTCGGCGCCCGTCCGATCTACTCCGACGCGCTCGAAGGCTCCGACGGCGCGATCATACTGTGCCGCAAGATCATCGCCGAGAATCCCGATCGCTACTTCAAGCCCGACCAATACAACAACGAGGCCAACTCGCTCGCCCATTTCGAAACCACCGGCCCCGAGGTCTGGAACCAGACCCGCGGCCAGGTGACTCATTTCGTGGCCGGAATCGGCACCGGCGGGACGATTATGGGCGCCGGGCGCTACCTGAAGTCGCGCAACCCGGCGGTCCGGGTGATCGCGGTCGAGCCGGACGACCCGATGCACGGGCTGGAAGGGCTCAAGCACATGGCCTCGTCGATCGTCCCGGACATCTACCACGAAAACGAGCTTGACGACAAAATCCAGGTCTCGACCGAGGACGCGTACGAGATGGTCTATGCGCTGGGACAGCTCGAGGGCATCCTGGTCGGGCAATCGTCGGGCGCCGCGATGGTGGCGGCGCTCAAGGTCGCAAGCGCCCTTGGCGAAGGCTGCGTGGTCACGATCTTCAGCGACTTCGGCGACAAGTATCTTTCGACCAATCTCTGGATCGGATGGCAGGAGTGGCGGCGCGAGCGGCTGCAACTGTTGGTCGGCAAATGGAACGTATCCACGAACGTTACTACCTGACCTACCCGCGGAGCCTGATCCGCGAGCCGCTTCTCTACCATCTGGTGAAGAAGTTCGATCTGGTCTTCAATATCCGCGGCGCCAGCGTCTCCGAGGAGATGGGGCTGGTCGCGGTCGAGTTCGAGGGCACCCGCGAGCAGATCGAGCGCGCCCTCCAATGGCTCAGGCAGACCGGCGTGACCGTCGAGCCGATCGAGAAGAACGTCATCGAATAGACCCCGCGGCGCCCGGCGGTTTGCAATAGTTACTCACGATGGCGCTCAGCGACCGGCAAATCGAACGCTACAGCCGCCAGATAATCGTGCCCGGAATCGGCGGGTACGGCCAGGAACGTCTGCTCGCCGCCACGCTCGCGATCAGCGGCGAACTGGCCGAGCTCGAAGCGCCGCTCGCCTACCTGGTCGGCGCCGGCGTTGGGACGGTTCTCGTGGAGGCGGCCGGCGGCTCGCGGATCGATTCCCGGATAATCGGCGATCTGCGCGATCTGAATCCGGACTCGCGGGTTGCGGCGATGGACGAGCCGCCAGTCCAGGCCGACCTGGCGATGGTGTTGATCGGGAGCGCGGCGGGCCTGGAGACCGCGCGCCATGCGATCGATCGATCGGCTGGCCGGGCGCTCGTGCTCGCGAGGCTCGACCTGCCGCCGCGGATCGCGTTGCTCGCCGCCACTCCGTGCCCACTCTGCGCCGAGATCCAACTGCTTGGCCCATTTGGGAACCGGGCAGAGAACGCGGATTTCGTCGCGATGCTTGCGACGGCGGAGGCTATCCGGCTGCTGGCCGGCCCGGAGCCGGCCGGGGCTCCCCGGCTCATCGAGTTCAGCGGCTATCAGTCGCAAAGTGCTGCGATCGGCAAGCGCACGGGCGCAGACCGATGCCGATGCGAATCCGGGTGGAGCGGCAATGGCTGATAAGCGCGCCGGCAACGCCATCCCGGATCTCTGGCTCTTCGATTTCGATCGCACGCTCGCGCTGCTCGAACCGGTGGTCGACTGGGCCCAGAGCCGGCGCGAGCTGGAAATCGAGCTGCGCTCGACGAATGTTCCGGCGGGGTTGCTGGACGAACTGATCGCGGCAATTCCGCGCGGCAACCTGGCGTTGTACGAGGCGCTGCGGGCGCGGCTGCTCGACGCGCCCGCCGCGCCGCTGCCGGGGGCCGACGCCGCCGAGGCGCGCGCGATTCTCGCGCGCGCCTCGGCCGTGATCGAGCGCCATGAGCTGGCCGGCGTGGAGCGCGCCGCGCCGCTGCCCGGGGCGCAGGCGATACTGCGCGCGCTCGGCGCGCGCAGTATCGCCTGCGCTGTCGTGACCTCCAACTCCTCGCGCACGGTCGCGCGATGGCTAGCGGACCATCGCGCGGCCGCCCTCGTCAGCACTATCGTCGGACGCGACAGCGGGCTCGCGCTGAAGCCGTCCCCGGCGATGGTTCAGCGCGCACTTAAACTCTGTGAACATCGGCGCGCGATCTTCGTCGGCGATAGCCCGGCAGATCTCCACGCCGCTCGCGCCGCCAACCTCCGCTTTCTTGGGATTGCGCCCGATCCCGAGCGCCGCCAGCAATTGGCGGCGTCGGGGATGTGTCGAGACGAGCTGTTCGATTCGCCTGCCGGGATTGCAGCCGCCTTTGGTATTCGGTAGGCGCACGGCGGCGGAAAATACGCCTAATATTCCCATATTATCAAGCGGTTAGGAGAAGATGAGTGAACTACTCTTCTTAGTAATTGACTAAGTTGGTTAATTAAAATACTTTCCCTTTCACGAGGCTGATGCCGATGGCTATTCGAGAGGCTCCTTCGTGGGAAACTGTCCGCAAGCGCAATCTGGTCGAGCGCCTCAAGCACGACCTCTTCCCCACCGAGCTCGAGGGTCTATGGCAGCAGCGCCTGGTCGATACCTCCTACGAGAAGGTTCCCGAAGAGGACATCGTCCGCCTCCAGTGGTTCGGCCTCTATCACGACAAGCCGAAGGTCGGCACCTTCATGATGCGCGTCAAGATTCCCGGCGGGCTCCTCGCGCCCGGCGCGTTGCGCGCGATCGGTGAAATCGCCGACCGCTATGGCCGCGGCCAGGGCGAGCTGACCACCCGCCAGAACGTCCAGCTCCATTACATCACCCTCGACCGCTTCCCCGAGATTCTCGCCCGGCTCAAGGGCGTCGGGCTGACCACGATGGGCGGATGCGGCGACGTGGTGCGCAATATCACCGGATGCCCGGTGGCGGGCGTCGACCGCGACGAGCTGTTCGACGCGACCGCGACGGTCGCCGAGGCGGCGCGGTTTTTTTATGGTAATCGCGAGTACTCGGACCTGCCGCGCAAGCACAAGATCACGATCGCGGCCTGCCCGTTTCAGTGCAACGCGCCCGAGATCAACTGCATCGCCCTGGTCGGCACCCGGGTCGGCGGCCGCGACGGCTTCGCCGTGCGGGTCGGCGGCGGGCTCTCCTCGACCCCGCGCATCTCGCGCCATCTAGGCGTCTTCGTCCCGCGCGGCGAAGCGCTGACGGTGCTGCGCGCGATTATCGACGTCTGGCGCCTGACCACCGAGTACCGGATTTCACGCGTCAAGGCGCGGCTCAAGTTCATGATCGACGATTACGGTCCGGCCGGGTTCCGCCAGCTGGTTGAAGAGCGCCTCGGCTACGCGATGGAAGATCTGGCCGAGCTTCCGATGCCCGACCGCGAAGGCGATCACACGGGCATCCACGAGCAGAAGACCTCAGGACGTTACTACGTAGGCTTCCCGGTATACCTCGGCGTCATGAGCGGGCGGCAGATGCGGGAGCTGGCCGCGATCGCCGCGGATATCGGCGGCGATATCCGGCTGACCCGCCGGCAGAACTTCATACTGACCGGAATTCCGAAAGAGCGGCTGAGCGAGGTCATCGATCGGGTCGGCGCGATCGGTTTCCCGCTCGATGCCAACGGGCTCTATGCTTCGTCGATCGGATGTATCGGCGACCCGCATTGCAACTACGCGGTGGTGCCGACCAAGCCCAAGCTCGCGACCATCATCGCGCGGCTGGTGGGCGACTTCGGCGACAAGGTGGCGGACCTCAAGCTCAATCTGGACGGATGCCCGCACGCCTGCGGGCAGCACTGGACCGGCGATATCGGCTTGCAGGGCACCACCGCCCGCGGGCCGCGGGGGGAGCCGCTGGAGGCCTTCGACGTAATCCTGCGCGGCGGGCTGGGCCGCGACGCCGCTATCGGCAAACCCTTGTTGCG
>JBGPMT010000139.1:0-7965 GCA_041487135.1 Binataceae bacterium (SeqCode)
AAAGTTGAGCACCACGCTCAGCGCGACCATCACGGCGATAATCGTCGCGTTGACCAGCTCGCCCACGAGGGCGGATGTGGCACTCGCAAGGAGCAGGATGATTACCAGCGGATTCGCGCAGAAGCGCAGAAAATCGACCAGCGGGCCGGCGCGGCGAACCGTTCCCGGCTCGTTCGGCCCCAACCGCTCGAGGCGCCGCCGGGCCTCAACCCGGCTCAGTCCCGCCGCGCTGCTTGCCAGGCGCTGGAAAAGCTCGCTCAGCGGCTGACGCGCCACGTCGGAGCGCGCCGCGCTTTCCCGCGGAGCATCCGGCGCGCCGGCCGCGCTACTCGATTTCATAGCGCTTGCGCTTGCGCCAGAGCGTCGTCACGTTGATCCCGAGCACGGCTGCCGCCTCCTCCAGGGTCGAGCTCTCGGCCAGCACGCGCACGATATGCTCGCGCTCCCGGGTCTCGAGACTGGCCGCCGGGGAGGTCTGCGGGGACGCATCCGTAAGCTCGCGGAAAACCGCATCCGGAAGATCGTCGGGCCCGATCTCGTCGCCGCGGCAGAGCACCGCCGCGCGTTCGATCGCGTTGCGCAACTCGCGGACGTTTCCCGGCCATCGATACCTGCTCACCGCGGCGGCGGCCTCCGCCGACAGCCGGAGCGCGGGCTTGCGATTGCGCAGCGCGGCGCCGCGGAGCATCCACTGCGCCAGCGCGGGGATGTCTTCCTGGCGCTCGCGCAAGGCCGGGATGCGGAGCGTGATCACGTTGAGGCGATAATAGAGATCCTCGCGGAAGCGGCGCGCCGCCACCTCGGCGGCCAGATCGCGATTCGACGCCGCGATGATCCGCGCATCGACCCGGATCGTGCGCTCGCCGCCCACGCGCTCGAAACTCTGCTCCTGCACGAAGCGCAAGAACTTGGTCTGCAGCGATCCGGACAGATCCCCGATCTCATCGAGGAACACCGTGCCGCGATGTGCCGATTCAAGCCGGCCCGGCTTGTCCTTCACCGCGCCCGTAAACGCGCCCCGCATGTGGCCGAACAACTCGCTTTCGAGCAGCTCATCGGAAAGCGTGGTGCAGTTCACCACCACGAACGGATTTTCGCGCCGCGGGCTCCATCGATGGATCTGGCGGGCGAGCAGGTTTTTTCCGGTTCCGCTCTCGCCGGTGAGCAGCAGCGTCGCCTCGCTCGCGGCGGCCTGGCGCGCCGTGTCGAGCAGCGAGGCCATCGCGGGGCTGCGCGATTCGAGCAGCGCGGTATCATCGATTACCGCGTGCAGCGCGCGGTTTTCGGCCTGGAGATCCTGCAACTGCAGGGCCCGCTCGACGGCATGCTGGATCTGCTCGAGCGAGAACGGCTTGGTCAAGTAGTCGTACGCGCCGGCCTTCATCACCGCCACCGCGTTTTCCACTGTGGCGTATGCGGTCATCAGGATGACCAGGCATTCGGCGCGCCGCCGCTTCACCTCCCGGAGCAGTTCGAGTCCGTTCATCTCGGCCATCCGGAAGTCGGTCAGCACCAGGTCGACTCGCTCCTGGGCGAGGATCCGCAGTGCCTCAGCCGCGCTGGCGGCGAGCCGCACGTCGTAGGTCAACGACCGAAAGAACGTTCCCAGCGTTTCGCGGATGTTCTTGTCGTCGTCTACGACTAACAGCGTGGCCATCATTTTCACCTTGAGATTGCCGGAGAGCGAGCGCTGCGGCGCTTGGCACGAATCGGGACGCAGCGCCGCTCAAAGGCTCAACCGCCGAGATTGCGGCGGCTCGGTCCGCGGCCGTTCAAGATGCGGGAAACCCGGCGGCCGCCCGGCGCCAGGGACGCTCAGCTCCAGGGTCGCGGTTATCCGCGCTGACGCCTGGAGCAGTGCCGGAACGAACTCGCGCTTCATCTGGGCAACGGTGACGCGCGAGGCGTGGCCGCTGAGGTTCATCGCGGCGATTACCTGGCCGGCGGCATCGCGAATCGGGACTGCCACCGAGCGCACGCCTTCCTCGAGCTCCTGGTCGACCAGCGCCCATCCACGCTGCGCGACTTCGCGCAGCACCTCGCGCAGTCGCGCCGGATCGGTGATGGTTCGCGGCGTGAATTTCGTCAACTCGGTGGCCCCGAAGTAGCGGTCGCGCTGAGCCTCGCTCGCGTAGGCCAGCAGCACGCGCCCCATCGAGGTGGCGATCGCCGGCAAGCGCGAGCCGATGCCCAGCGTGACCGTCATGATACGCTTGGTCGGCACCCGCGCCACGTAAACTATATCGGTGTCCTGCAGCACCGAGATCGAGCATGATTCATGGAGTTGCGCGGCCACCGCCTCCATGTGCGGCTGCGCCACCTCCCAGAGCGGAGTCGAGGAGAGGTAGGCATAGCCGAGGTCGAGCACCCGGGGAGTAAGGGCAAAAAGTTTGCCGTCGAAGCTCGCATAGCCGAGATCGGTCAGGGTCAGGAGAAAGCGGCGCGCCGTGGCGCGCGAGAGATGGGTGCGTTGTGCGACCTGGCTTATCGTGAGGCGCTGATGGTCGTGATCGAAGGTGCGGATCACGGCCAGTCCGCGCGCCAGCGATTGAATCAGGAGCGATTGGGAATTGTCACTTGACAGGCGCTTTATATCCACGATAATCGAGTTCACATCATACACGAATGTGCGCTATACGAACAAGCGTGCGGCGCTAGTATCGAATAACGCCCGTTCCGGACCGATCAGGACCCTCAAGAACCGATGGCGGAACTGGTAAGCCTGAAACAGGCGGTCAGCGAACTGATACGCGACGGCGATACGGTCGCGATGGAGGGCTTCACGCATCTGATCCCCTCCGCCGCCGGCCATGAAGTGGTGCGTCAGCGCAAGACCGATCTCACGTTGATCCGGATGACCCCCGACCTGATTTACGATCAGCTGATTGGCATGGGTTGCGCGCGCAAGCTGGTCTTCTCATGGGGCGGCAATCCCGGGGTGGGCTCGCTCTATCGCCTGCGCGACGCGGTCGAGAACGGCTGGCCGCGCCCGCTCGAGATCGAGGAGCATAGCCACGCCGGCATGGCGAACGCCTATGCGGCGGGCGCCTCGAACATTCCGTTCGCGGTGCTGCGCGGCTATCAGGGCACCGACCTGCCGAAATACAACCCGTCGATCAAGTTCATCAACTGCCCATTCACGGGCGAGAAGCTCGCCGCGGTGCCCGCGATTCGGCCCGATGTCGCGGTAATTCACGCGCAGAAGGCCGACCGGCGCGGCAATGTACTGATGTGGGGAATCGTCGGAGTGCAGAAGGAAGCGGTGCTGGCGGCGCGGCGATCGATCGTGACGGTCGAGGAGATCGTCGACGATCTCGCGGCCCCGCCTAACGCGGTGGTGCTGCCCGCGTGGGTGATAAGCGCCGTATGCGAAGTTCCGCGCGGCGCCCATCCCTCGTATGCGCACGGCTACTATGGCCGTGACAACTCGTTCTACAAGGATTGGGATGCGATTTCGCGCACCCGCGAGGGCTTCCTGGAATGGATGAACCGTCACGTGCTCGGCACCCGGGATTTCGCCGAGTTCCGGCAGAGCGCGCTCGGATGAATGGGATTTGATCGATGGCCAAAGCCGACTATACCGCGGACGAAATGATGACGGTGGCGGCGGCGCGGCTCTTGCGCGACCGCCAGGTCTGCTTCGTGGGTATCGGTTTGCCGAGCGCGGCAGCCAACCTGGCGCGGCTGACCCATGCGCCGAATATCGTGCTGATCTATGAGTCCGGCACCATCGGCACGCGGCCCGACGTGCTGCCGCTGTCGATTGGCGACGGAATTCTCGCCGACACTGCCGACGCAGTGGTCTCGGTGCCCGAGATGTTCCGTTACTGGCTCCAGAGCGGGCGCATCGACGTCGGATTTCTCGGCGCCGCCCAGGTTGATAAGTACGGCAACATCAACACCACCGTGATCGGCGATTACCGCAAGCCCAAGGTCCGCTTGCCGGGCGCGGGCGGCGCCCCCGAGATCGCGACCGCGGCCCGCGATATCCTGGTGATCATCCGGCACAGTCCGCGTGCGTTCGTGGAAAAGGTCGATTTCATCACCTCGGTCGGCCTGCTCGATGCGACCACAGATCGGCGCGCACTTGGAATTCACGGCAACGGACCGGCGGCGATCATAACCGACCTCGGCATCCTGAAACCCGATCCGAAAACCCGCGAGTTGACGCTCGCCAGTATTTATCCGGGAGTCGCGGTGGAGCAGGTACGGGACGCGACCGGATGGCCGCTTGGCGTGGTCGAGGGATTGCCGGTCACGCAGCCGCCGCAGAGCGAGGAACTCAGGGCGTTGCGCGATCTAAATGAGCGGTCGAAGCGCGCCAACGAGAGGGCGGTGGCATGATGATCAGCTTTGTCTATCAGGCCCTTCCGGCGCGGGTGATCTTTGGCGTCGGCAGCCTCAAACAACTGCCCGCCGAGGTCGACCTCCTCGGCCTGCGGCGTACGCTGGTGCTGTGCACGCCTTACCAGCGCGCCGACGCCGAAAAGATCGCGGCCTTGCTCGGCGCCCGCAGCGTCGGCATCTACGACCAGGCGACGATGCACGTGCCGATCGCGCTGGCCGAACGGGCCCGCGCCCACGTCAAGGAACACAATGTCGACGGGCTGGTCACCGTCGGCGGCGGCTCGACCACCGGGCTGGCCAAGGCGATCGCGATGACCACGGGCCTGCCCACCGTCGCCGTACCGACCACCTACGCCGGCTCCGAGATGACGCCCATCTGGGGACTCACGGTGGGCGAAGAGAAGACCACCGGCCGCGACCTTAAGATCCTGCCGCGCACCGTGATTTATGATCCTGCGCTGACGGTGAGCATGCCGGCGATGCTGTCGGCGACCAGCGGCATGAACGCGATCGCGCATTGCGTCGAGGCGCTCTATGCCGAGAACGCCAATCCGATCATGTCGCTGATGGCCGAGGAGGGAATCCGCGCGCTGGCCGCGAGCCTGCCCAGAGTGATGAAGGAGCCCGGCGATCTCGAAGCGCGCAGCGAGGCGCTCTACGGCGCGTGGCTCGGCGGCTGCGTCCTGGGCGCGGTCGGCATGGCGCTCCATCACAAGCTCTGCCACGTACTGGGCGGAACCTTCAATCTGCCGCACGCCGAGGTCCACACCGTCGTGCTGCCCCATGCCACGGCCTACAACGCCAAGGCCGCTCCCGAGGCGATGCGGCGTATCGCGCGGGCGCTTAACTCGAGCGAGGCCGCGGCGGGCCTCTACGATCTGGAAGTGGCGCTCGGCACCCCGCTGACGCTCGCCGCCCTGGGCATGAAACCGGCCGACCTCGATCGCGCGGCCGACCTGGCGGTGAAGAATCCGTACTTTAATCCGCGTCCCATCACGCGCGAAGGAATCCGTGCCCTGCTGGAAGACGCGTTCGCGGGCCGGCGCCCGGCGCGTGACTATCCACCGGGTCGGAACTAGTATTTGAGCGTAGGCCAGTCGATAGCGAATAGTTCAACGGGGAGCAGGTCGAAGATGCCGGTCAAGACAAAGTTGGGGTCGCTGGCGCATTACGAGAAAGGCGGCGTCGAGGTAATCGACGATGATCCGAAGCATTACGCTTTTTCAAATGTCTTCGAGGTCGCTGCCAAGTCGAAGCCGTACGAGAAGGTCTGCGTCGGCAAGAATATAAAGAACGTCCTCGAGGCGATTCGCGCCGAAGGTACCTCGCCCTGGTACACTGCGTCGCACGATGAGGCCGCGCTGATCATGGACGGCACGGTCGAAATCCGCCTGGTCAAGCTCGACCAGCCCGCCGCGCGCGAGGACCAGGAAGGCACCACGATGCTCGAGGGCCAGCCCAAGGGCAAAAAGATGGGGCGCATCGTCGCCCGCCGCGGGCACATGGCGCTGCTGCCCAAGGGCTCGGCCTACCAGTTCCACGCCGAGCAGCCGGGCGTGATTCTGTTTCAGACCCTGCTCGGTCCGCTCACCATCGAACGCTGGGGCGAAATCTGTCAGCGCTAGGCAGGCTTTTAAAAATCGCAAACCATATCACGATAGAGGAAAGCGCGATGGCAAAGGCAAACGAGGTCAATGAACAGGGCTACCGTTCCTTCAGGCTCGGCGACTTCAGCTTCCGGCGCGATGCCTATTTCGTGCATGTCGGATGGCCGGGCGGGACGCATACCTTGTCGGTGGACCAGTTCCTGCGCGCGATGATGCGCGATGTGGCGTGGGGCTTTTTCTACGGCACCGTCAACTTCGATACCGTGTTCGGCACCACCAATCATTACGGCACGGTCGAGGTCTTCGTGGGGCTGCGCAACGAAGCCTACTGGAAGAACAACAAGCACTTCGTCCGGACCTTCGACTCCAAGGAGGCCACCGGGGTTTTCAAGGAAATCCTCGAGGACTGGACCAACGAGGGCTTTGATCCGTTCGCCGCGCCTCAGGAAACCGGCAGCGCCTTCGGACCCAAGCGCGGCGCCAATCGCGCGGCGCTGGATCGCATGCGGGTGACCGCGAAGCGGATGGTCGGCGCGAAGGGCGACACCCATCTGCGCAGCGACGCCAACGGCTATCCCGTCAATCGCCAGTTCGACGACTACCGGCCCGAAAAGCTCGAGGTCTATGCCGAGCAGGGCTTCGAGGACGAGGTTCACGCCTTCGATTTCTTCGAATACCTGACGCGTTCGGATGTGACCTGGAATCCGTCGGTCGTTTCGGCGGTCAAGAACAATCTGATCTGCGCGACCACCGAGGAGTACCAGTTGCCGGTAATCCACGGCAACGACCGTGTCGAATGGTTCCTGCAGTTGTGCGATCAGATCGACTGGCTGGTCTACGACGGCAAGAGTGGCACGCCGCGCGCCCGGGTCACCGCCAAGGCCGGCGACATCTGCGCGATGCCCGCCGACATCCAGCATCAGGGGATCTCGCCGAAGCGTTCGATGCTACTGGTGTGGGAGAATGGCGACTCCGCGCTGCCCGAGCTCTACGCGAGCGGCAAGCTGAAGCCTTACCCGGTCGAGTTCTAGCAGGGTGTTGAGAAAAGCTGGAAACGCAATTTTCCCGCGGCGAAGCACGCAACACCCTGCGTAAGACTGGCTTCATTCCTTATCTTCTCGCCCCTCTGGGGAGAGAATGAGAGAGGGGAGCAGGCGTTGAAAATTCTTTTTCAACCGCCTGCTAGATTTCGATTTCCGCAGGCCGCCGGTCGCCTGATCGGCGGCCTGTTTTATTCTTCATAAGGAAAAAGCCGATGCAGTTTCAGACCAAACTCTTTATCAACGGTGAGTTCGTCGAGGCCGCGGATCGTGCGACTATCGAAGTCCTCAACCCGCACGACAACTCCCATCTGGCGGCGGTCGCTGAAGCCAGGCCGGCCGATATCGACCGCGCGGTCGAGGCCGCGGCTAAAGCCTTTCCCGCCTGGAGCTCGACCGCGGCTTCCGAGCGCGGACGGCTGTTGCTCAAGCTCGCCGACGCGATCGAGGCCCATGCCGAAGATCTGGCGCAGATCGAAGCGCTCGACACCGGCCATCCGCTCCGCGACGCCCGCGGACTCGACGTCTCGCGCACCGCCGCGACCTTCCGCTACTTCGGCGGGATGGCGGACAAGCACGAGGGTTTCATCGTTCCGGTCGACCCCGGCTTCCTCAACTACGTAACGCGCGAGCCGGTGGGCGTCGTCGGTCAGATCGTGCCGTGGAACTTTCCGCTGATGTTCACGAGCTGGAAGATGGGCCCGGCGCTAGCGGCCGGCAATACGGTGGTGATGAAACCGGCCGAGCTGACGCCGCTCTCGTCGCTGAAAATCGCCGAGTTGATGGCCGCGGTCGGGTTCCCGCGCGGCGTCGTCAACATCCTGCCCGGTTACGGCGCGGTCGCCGGACAGTATCTCGCCGAGCATCCGGGCGTGCACAAGATCGCGTTTACCGGATCGACGGTTACGGGGCGCAAGATCGTCCAGGCCTCGGCCGGTAATCTGAAGCGCGTTCAGCTCGAGCTCGGCGGC
>JBGPMT010000140.1:0-7944 GCA_041487135.1 Binataceae bacterium (SeqCode)
CCTGGGTGCAAATCGCGCGTGGCGGCGTGACGCTCGACGGCGAGCGCCTGAGCGCGGGCGACGGCGCCGCGATCAGCGAGCAGGGCGCGCTCAGGATAGTCGCTTCGGAGCCGGCCGAAGTACTGCTGTTCGACCTGGCGTAGTAAACTCCCGATCGATGCCAAGTCGGATTCGCTATGCCCGAGTGACCCCGGCCCCGGGTTGGCGCGGCCACCGCCGCGGCAACGTCACGACCTCGAGCAGCGGTCCGCTGACCCTGGTCCGCGAGGGGCTGCCGAGCGAATTGCTCGTTGAGACCTATCACTACCTGATTCGGGCCTCATGGCCGGCGCTGTTCGGCGACTAGCGCGGACGACGCCGCGGCGCCGGAAGCCATTGTAGAACCCCGCGCCCAATCAGACGTTCTTCATCTCGGCGATTAACTTGCCCAGGGAATCCTTGGCGTCGCCGAACAGCATGAAGGTCTTGTCGCGATAGAAGAGCTCGTTTTCGATTCCCGCGAAGCCCGGGTTCATACTGCGCTTGAGCACGATCACGCTGCGCGCCTCGTCGACGTTCAGGATCGGCATCCCGTAAATCGGGCTTCCGGGCTCGTCCTTGGCGGCCGGGTTGACGACGTCGTTGGCGCCGATCACCAGCGCCACGTCGGCCTGGTTGAACTCCGGGTTGATATCCTCCATGCCGTAGAGCCGCGCGTAGGGGATATCGACCTCGGCGAGCAGGACGTTCATATGGCCCGGCATGCGGCCCGCCACCGGATGAATCGCAAACTTCACCTCGCCGCCGCGCCGCTCGATCAGGTCGGAGAGCTCGCGCACCTGATGCTGGCATTGCGCCACCGCCATCCCGTAGCCCGGCACGATTATCACCTCGCGCGCGTAGGCGAGCTGCATCGCGGCATCCTCGACCGTGATCGGTTTGACCGTCAGCCCCTCCGCCGAGCGCGCCCCCCCGGCCGCCGCCACCGCGCCGCTGCCGAAGGCGCCGAACAGCACGTTGGTGAACGACCGGTTCATCGCCTTGCTCATCGCGACCGACAGGATGAAGCCCGAAGCGCCGTCGAGCGCGCCGGTGATGATCAGGACGTAGTTGTTGAGCGCGAAGCCGGTCGCCGCCGCGGCCAGGCCCGTGTAGGCGTTGAACAGCGAAAGCAGCACCGGCATGTCGGCCCCGCCGATCGGCAGGACCATCAACACGCCGAGCAGCGTCGCCAGCGTGACCATCGCATAGAACACCAACTGCGCGCCCGGCACCACGATCAGGTAGAGGAACATCAGCACCGCGATCACGAACATCCCGATGTTGCTCTCATTCTGGAAGGGGTAGACGACCGATTTCTCGGTGACGAAGCCCTGCAGCTTGCCACAGGCCATGAAGCTGCCGGTCACGGTCAGCGATCCGAACAGCACCTCCAGGCCGAGCGCGGCCATCTCGGCGTGTCCGACGCCGGTTCCGCCGGCCAGTTGGTAGGCGTTGTAGTACGCCGCGACGCCGACCAGGGCCGCCGCGAGCGAGCCGAAAGTATGCGAGATCGCGATTCGTTCCGGCATCGCGGTCATCGGCACCCACATTCCCAGCGGGTAGCCGATGACCGAGCCGACGATCAGGCCGATGACAATCCATCTGAAGGTGACGATCTCATGGAGAAACAGCGTGCCGACGATCGCGACCAGCATTCCCAGAGCGGCCATCTGCATCCCGCGCCGCGCGGTGTCGGGATGGGTCAGGCTCTTGACGCCGAGGATGAACAGGATCGACGAGACGAAGTAGGCCGCCAGCACGATGGTGTCGCGGCCCATCAGTGCGCCCCCTGGCCGTTGCTCGAGGCGACGGGTTTGGGCGCGGCCGCACCTCCCGAGTCGCGCCGGAACATCGCCAGCATCCGGTCGGTGATCAGAAAGCCGCCGACCACGTTGCTCATCGCCGAGGCGACCGCGATGGTGCCGAGCACCGTCGCGAGCCATCCATGGCCGCGTCCCGCCAGCACCATCGCGCCGACCACGGTGATCGCGTCGATCGCGTTGGTCGCGGCCATCAGCGGCGTATGCAGCAGCGGCGGAACGCGCGCGATCATCTGGTAGCCGACGAAACCCGCCAGCACCGCGATATACAGTTGTGCAAACCAGACCACGGTATTCATGAGCATCCCTCTCCGCGCCACCGCCAGGGCGGTAAGTACTTTATCGGTAGCGGATTTCTCCCCGGTGGGTGACGACCATCGGACCGATAATCCGATCCTCGAGATCGAGGTTGAACTGGCCGTTCTTGATCAGAATCTTCAACATCGCTTCGATATTGCGGCTGTACATCTGACTGGCATGGGTCGGGACGGTGGCCGCGATGTTGGCCGGTCCGTGAATCTGGACGCCGTTGGCAGCGACCACCTCGCCGAGCCTGGTCAGCTCGCAGTTGCCGCCGGTCTCGGCCGCGAGATCGACGATCACCGAGCCCGGCCGCATCGCCGCCACCATCGCGGCGGTTATCAGCCGCGGCGCTGGACGTCCGGGAATCTGCGCGGTCGTGATGACCAGGTCCTGGTCATGGATGTGGCCGCCGATCGCTTCCAGCACCCGGCGCGCCTCGTCTTCTTTGAGTTCGCGGGCATAGCCGCCGGCCACCTCGGCGTCCTTGGGCGGTTCGGCCTTGGCGATAAAGGTCGCGCCGAGGCTTTGGATTTCCTGGCGCGCCGCGGCGCGTACGTCGAAGGCCGAGACCACCGCGCCCAGCCGGCGCGAAGTCGCGATCGCCTGCAGGCCGGCGACGCCGGCTCCGATTATGAACACCTTGGCCGGCACCAGCGTGCCGGCTGCCGTGATCATCATCGGCAGCATGCGCGACATGGCGCCCGCGCCCAGCAGCACCGCCTTGTAGCCGGCGATGGTGGCCTGCGAGGAGAGCACGTCGAGCGATTGTGCCGCCGAGATGCGCGGCACCAGCTCCATCGCGAGCGCGGTGATTTTGGCTGCCGCCATCAGCCCGAACATCTCGCCGCTTGCCGCCGGCTGCATCAAGCCGGCGATCGCGCCGTCCGCCTTCAGCATCTTGATTTCGTCGAACGACGGCCGCCGCACCTTCACCACCAGGTCGGATTCGTCGAATACGCGCGCCGGCCCGTCGACCATCGCGGCGCCGGCCCGCGCATAGGCCTCGTCGTTGAAATAGGCGCGCACCCCGGCCCCCGCCTGCACCATCACCTCCAGTCCCGATTTCACCAGCCGACCGATGCCATCGGGCACCAGCGCGACGCGGTTTTCGCCAGCGGCGGTCTCAGTCGGAACTCCTACGCGCATTCACCTCTCCTGGAGCGGGTCCGGCATCGTCTCAAGCATCTCCGGCCAGCCTCTTGACGCAGGCTGCGACAGCGGGGTGCAAGAACCGATCCTATTTTTTTGCCTTAACTGTCGTCCTGAAACAACGGGCCTCGACTAATGTTACAGTCACGGCGCGATAAATCAATTTCGCTAACCCTGGCGCCGGTCGCCAACGCCGCCTGCATCAAGTAGCGCGACGGTCGGGATCGGAATGCTCGTCCGGCTCCTTGCCGTGCGAATGACGGTGGTGGACGTCCGAGGCGTGTGGATGCGAGTGGACCAGCCGCAGATGGTGATGGGGATGGGCGTGGGGCTCGGGTACGAGCTCGTCGCCGGGGTCGTGCCGATGCTGGTGATGCGCGTCGTGGTAATGCAGGTGGTCGTGGGTCAGCCCTTCATGGAGGTGCAGATGGCTGTGATTTTCGCGCAGCAGCACTATCACCCCGAGCGCCATCAGTGTCGCCGCGCACCACTCCGTCGCGCCAGGCAGGTTCCTGAACAGCACGATCGAGATGACCGCGCCGATGAACGGGGCCGTGGCGAAGTACGCCGCCTGACGCGCCGCGCCCAAAAGCCGCAATCCCCAGGTAGCGAGATAAAGGCTCAGCCCGTAGCAGACGGCGCCGATCGCGAGTGCCGCGCCAATCACCGGCGCGGCGGGCAGCGGCAAGCCGAGGCTAAACGCGATGGTCAAGGTCGCGGCCCCGGCGCCGAGCGACTTGAGATACGTGATGGCCGCCGGATCGCGAATCGACAGCCGTTGAGTCAGGTTGTTGTCGATTGCCCAGCATAGACAGGCCGCGGCGATTGCTCCCGTGCCAATCGGGTCGGCGTGGAAGCCGCCCCCCGCCCATCCCAGCAGCATCGCTCCGGCGATAATCGCAAATGCGGCGAGCGTCTCGCGCATCCCGAGATATTCGCCCAGGACCGCCACCGCTATCAGCATCGTGAACGGCGTCTCGAGGTTGAGCAGCAGCGAGCCGGCCAGCGCCGAGATGCGCGTGAGCCCGTAAAGCATCAGGAACGTGCCGGCGACGCCGCCGAGGATCGTGATGAGCGCGAGGGTCGCGAAGTCCGCGCCGCGCAGCCGCGCCTCGCGCGCCGCGACGGTGCGACGCGAAGCGATCTTCAACACCGAAAGGCCGGCGGCCGCGCCGAGATAGAGCAGCCCGGAGAGCATCAGCGGGCCAACGTGGCCCAGGACCAGCTTGGAAAGCGGCGCGCTCGCGCCAAACAGGGCGGCGGCTCCAATCCCGCATCCCGCGCCGAGCATCGCGCGATTGGCCTCCGGCTGCGACATCGCCCGGCAAGCTTACTACAGCAGTGGCCGATTGTGGCGCGGTGCAGATGCGAGTTCGATGCGCGTGGGCTATCCTGTCTCGGTAATCCTACAGGGGAGACGAGACGCCATGAACGGTGCCGATGACGTGAATCCGCAGGTGATGGGCCTGATGACCGAGATCGCCAGCCGGCTCGCGGAGCTCAGGAACGTGCTGATTTTGGTCGGGCTGGCGACCAATCGAACCGACACGCCCCGCAGTCAGCAGACCGCGGCCGAGGCGCTCGACAAGCTGCGCGAACTGGCGGACGCGTTCAACCTGTAGTAGCCGAAAAGGCAGAGCATGAAGCGCAACCGGAATCGCGCTGCACAAGGAGCATCAAGATGGATGAGATTCGCGCTGTAGTCGTCGATCCCGCTGCCACCGGACGTCTCGTTCTCAAGAATGTTCCGGCGCCGGTGCCCGGGCGATCTGAAGCGCTGGTGCGGGTCCGCGCGATCTCGCTCAACCTGGGCGAAATCCGACGCGCGCGGTCGGCCGACCCCGGATGGCGTCCCGGATGGGATAGCGCCGGAATCGTCGAGGCCCCGGCGGCCGACGGATCGGGGCCGAAGAAGGCTGAGCGGGTGGTGGGTTTTCTGCCGTTTGCGGCCTGGGCGGAAGTGGTCGCGATCCCGACCGGGTCGCTGGCCGCGCTGCCGGATAACGTCAGCTTCGAGCAGGCAGCGACCCTGCCGGTCGCCGGAATGACCGCGCTCTATGCCTTGAGCAAGAACGGCTCGATTCTGGGGCGTCCCGTGCTGATAACCGGCGCCTCCGGCGGAGTCGGGCAGTTTGCCGTGCAGCTCGCTCATCTCTCGGGCGCGCGCGTGGTCGCGTCGGTCAGCCGCGCCGAGCGCGCGAAGTATGCCCGCGAATCGGGGGCCGACGAGGTGATCGCCGGCGGCGATCTTTCCACCGCCGCCCGCTTCGGCCCGTATCACCTGATCCTCGAGTCGGTCGGCGGCAAATCGCTCAGCTCGGCGCTCTCGATGCTGAGGCCGGGCGGGATGTGCGTTTTGTTCGGGACCTCGGAGAACCCCGAGGTCACTTTCGATGCCCGCCAGTTCTACTCGGGCGGCGGGATGCTCTACGGCTTCATCCTGTTCGACGAGGTCAAGCGGGAACCGCCCGCGCTGGGACTGCCGCGGCTGGTCGATCTGATGGCCGCGGGCAAGCTGCGCTCGCCGATCGAGGTTCGCGCTCCGTGGAGCGAGATCGGCAAGGTTGCCGAGCGGCTGTGGAATCGCGAGATCGCGGGCAAGGCGGTGCTGACGATCTAGTGGATTGACTCCAACGCTTGGAACCCTCGGTTCCCGGCGGCGATGATGGTGATTGGGTCGGCGCGCTGAATGAAGGGAGATGGCCTCGGTCGCGTGGTGCCGACATCAGCCCACGCAGTATTGTCCCAGATATGGTGTCGTTGAAATTGCATTTGGGTCAGAGAAACGCCGGCCGCAACAGGAGCACGGGTTATGTCTGATATGGACAAGGTTTTTACGGGATCGATCCCGGAGATCTATGATACCTACCTCGTGCCTCTCATCTTCGAAACATATGCGTCCGATTTTGCTCGCCGCGTGGCGGAAGCGGACCCCGCGCAGGTTCTGGAAACAGCGGCCGGGAGCGGTGTTGTGGCGCGCGCGCTGGCCCCGCTTCTCGACAAGGGCGCTCGCTACGTCGTTAGCGACCTGAACCAACCGATGCTTGAAAGAGCAGCCAGCCGGCAGGACGCGGACGAGCGTATCGTCTGGCGCCAGGCGGATGCCCTCAACCTGCCGTTCCAGGACGACAGCTTCGATGCGGTCTGCTGCCAGTTCGGCGTGATGTTCTTTCCGGACCGGATCGCCTGCTATCGGGAAGCGCGTCGCGTCCTCAAACCCGGTGGTCGTTTTTTATTCAATGTGTGGGATCGCATTGAAGACAACGACTTCGCGCGTGCCGTGACGGATGCCGCCCGCACGGTCTTTCCCAGTGACCCGCCCCGATTCCTCCCGCGAACGCCGCATGGCTATCACAATGTCGAGCAGATCGACGCCGAATTGCGGGCAGCCGGGTTTTCGGCTATCGAGATCGTGACCCTTGAGGAGAGGAGCAACGCTCCGAGCGCCCGTGAACCGGCCATCGCCTACTGCCAGGGCACGCCCTTGCGCAACGAAATCGAAGCCCGCGACCCCGATGCCCTGGAGACCGTCACCGACCGCGCCGCGGAGGCTATTGCGAAGGCGTATGGAGAAGGACCGGTCTCTGGAAAGATCCAGGCGCACGTCATTGTTGCACGCACCTAGTGGTTTGCCTCCAACGTTTGGAAGCCGCGGGATCTGGCTGCGAGGATCTCGTCGGGATCGGCGCGCCACACGAAGGGCTTCGGGCTTTTGTTGTGCTCAATGACGAAGCGATTGATGGCCGCCTGCAGATCCGCGACGGAGTGGAATACGCCGTACTTCAATCGGCGGCGGGTGAGCCGACGCCGTCGGTGCTGAGAAGAACGATCCGTGCCCGCCAGACTTGCTTCTGGGGCGTGTTGCGGTCGGCGACGATGGCCTCGAACCGCTGGCGATCGGCGTTATCGAGAGTGATGGATATACCTTTGCGCATGCGCCAGACTCGCCTGCGCGCGTTGCAATGAGAATCCTATGCAGGACTCATACGTCTCGGCAAATCCACTAGCTGCGAGCGGCGCGTTGCGCGGCTCCATGAACGGTCCGAGGCGCAAGTTTCGCATCGCGAAGGGTTTGTGGTATTGGTCGGAAAGTTCCGTGAATAGCGACAAATTTCTCTGCGAGCCTGAATCACTTTGAGCGGCGGCCGGTGCAGCGAGGGTCGGGTCCCGCGCCAATCTTTTCAAGGAGGATTCTGACGTGGCGGTAAGAAAACGCGCCCAGGAGACGCCGGGAAGTCCGACCAAACTGGTGGCCCGGGAGACGGTGACGGTCAAGGTTTCCAACACCGCGCAGGCCTACCTGACACTGCTCGGAGCGCGCGGAGTCGATTATTTCTTCGCCAACGGCGGGACCGATTTCGCCTCGATTATCGACGCTTTCGCGCGCCTGCTGGCCGAGGGCCAGCGCGTGCCCAAGCCGCTGACCGTGCCGCACGAGATGGTCGCCGCGAGTATGGCGCACGGCTATTACCTCGCGACCGGCCGGCCGCAGGTTGTGATGGTGCACGTGACGGTCGGCACCGCCAACCTGCTCAACGCCATGATCAATTCCTATCGCGGCAAGGTCCCTATCATCTTTTCCGCCGGCCGCACGCCGATTACCGAAAAGGGGAGCCCCGCCTCGCGCAATATCTATATTCACTGGGCCCAG
>JBGPMT010000141.1:0-7942 GCA_041487135.1 Binataceae bacterium (SeqCode)
ATCGCGGCTAACTTGTTCTCGAATCCTTCTCCAGCCTTATTGGAGAATGGCATGTAATTGGGGTCTGCGCAGACCCTCAGGCTCGCTGACCAAGAAGGACCCGCCATCAACAGCGGCACGATTAGAATCGCCGCCCTGAAATACTTTATCGTTGCCATGGATAGTTGCTACTCCGAATGCGACTCGCCGAACCGTTCCAGCCTCGAGCAGCCGGTTTGGCGCCTATCACTATTCTCTCATCGTGAAGACCATCAGCGTTCCGCCCAGGTTGGTATAGTCGCCGAGCGACGCCGTAAGACCGACTGCGCCGAGACCTTCACTACCTTTAGTGAGACCCGCAGCAAGTCCAATCGCAGCCCATCCGCCAACGCCCGTAAGAACCGCGATGTATTGTTTGCCCTTGTGCGTATAGGTAATGGGATTACCTATAATTCCAGAAGGGCATTTGAACTGGTAGAGTATCTTTCCATCCCTGAGGTCCACCGCCCGAAACCAGCCGTCGAGCGTGCCATAGAATCCCACTCCGCCGGCGGTGGTCAAAACACCTGACCAGTCCTGGAACCGATCATTGATCGCCCACTTGGTGTCGCCGGTGATGGCGTCAAACGCGATGAAGCGGCCACGCACATCCGGCGACGCCGGGTACATGTTTAGAATGGCGCCGACGTAAGGGAACCCCGCCTTATACTTGACGTCAAACGCCTGGTAGTCCATGCAGATATGATTGGTCGGTACGTAGAACAACTTCGTGACCGGATCGTATGATGCTGGCTGCTCGTCCTTGTCACCCTCGGATGCCGGACAAATGTTCTTCACATTGACGCCGGCCTTGGTCATCTTGGCCGGATCGACATCCGGCCTGCCGGTAACCGGGTCAATCTTCGTCGCCCAGTTGACGGTTGGATCAAACTTGTTGACCGCCACCAGCTTGCCATTGCGCCGATCGAGAACCCAGCAATAGCCATTGCGGTCAAAGTGTACTACGCAGGGAATAGTCTGTCCCTTTACATCAAGATCTACGACGATGTTTTCGTTGACTCCGTCGTAGTCCCAGCCATCATGCGGCGTCATCTGGAAGGCCCACGCCGCCATTCCAGTATCGGGATTCCGCGCGATGATGCTCATCGACCAACGGTTATCGCCGGGGCGCTGGGTCGGATTCCAACTGCCGGGATTCCCGGTCCCATAGTAGATCAGGTCGAGCTTGGGATCATACGAATACCAGCCCCAGGTTGTGCCACCGCCGAGTTTCCATTGGTCGCCCTGCCAGGTGCTGACGCTGGAGTCCTTGCCCACCGGCTTCTGCTGGTTCCCGTTGAGGGTCTTGGCGGGATCGATCAGCATCCCCTCGTCGGGTCCCGCGCTATAGGCGCGCCACACCAGCTTCCCGGTGTTGAGGTCGAAAGCGCTCAGGTAGCCGAGCACGCCGAACTCGCCCCCTGAAACGCCGATGATTACCTTGTCCTTGACCACCAAAGGCGCGGCCGTGATGGTCTGCCCCTTCAGCGGGTCGGCGTTAACCGCGGACCACAGCACCTTGCCGGTCTTCGCATCGAGCGCGTAGATGTGGCCGTCGAGGATACTTGCGATGACTTTCCCCTCGGCGTAAGCAACTCCGCGGTTCACCACGTCGCAGCATGCGACCGGCGGCGCATCGGGATTTTTCGGCGGTTCGAATTTCCAGACCATCCGCCCGACATCGTCAAGATTCACGGCGAAAATGTAGTTCGGATAGGCGCTCTCGAAGTACATCATGTTCCCGACCACAACCGGCTGACCCTCATGGCCGCGCAGGGTCCCGGTCGACATCGTCCAGGCCACTTGCAGCTGCTTGGCATTTGCCGCGGTTATCTGTTTCAGTTTGCTGAATCGCGTAACCGCGTAGTTGCCACCCGGCATCACCCATTGGTTGGCGTCGGCGGACATTTGCGCCAGCGTCGAATTGGCGCGCGCCAGCGACGGTATACAGATGAAACAGGCAATGAGAAAAGAAGCGATCGAACCGCGATCCATGTTTTGCGTTTTCATCGTTCTCCACCGTTCACCGGTTATGAGTCCCCGAGCTTACATCGCTGTTAATGCTGTGACTCCGAGTAGTACAAACGCGCCGAGCAGGTCAAGGAAACGCCTCGCTCGCTAACCGGTTTCGATTATTTCAGGAGCGCCAAAGCCGGAAGATGCCACTTGTGGCGATATCTGAGCGGCGTCACCGATAATGAGCCACGAGACACGCGCTGCGCCGAACTGGCGCCGGCATGCGCGCGACAGGTCACGCGGTCGCAGACGCGCAAGACGCCCGGCCATTTCGGCACAGTAATTGTCCGGCAGGTCATGCACCACGATATCCCGCAGCGCCTCCGCGAGCTGCGCGTTGGTCTCATATATGGCCGGCAGGCTCGCCACAATGTGATTGCGCACCCGCACAAATTCCGCATCACCGATCGATTGCTGTCGCGCAAGCCCGCGCAGTTGGCGTTGAATTTCACTCATCGCGTCGGCAGCTCGGTCGGGGCGAACGAAGGCATGAACGATCCACAGTCCCCCGAAGCGCGCATGGAGCATTCGGGAGTGCGCGCCATACGACCAGCCGTGCGTTTCGCGAAGCGCGAGATTCAGCCGCGAGCTGAACATCCCGCCCAGGATCGCATCGGCTACCGTGAGTGCATCGATGTTCGGATCCCGCTGCGGGGGCAACGGCAGTGCGGCGAAAATCCCGGCTTGCGCCAGACCGGACCGGTCGATCAAACCGACCCTGGAGCGCGAAAATTCGATCGACGGTGCCATCGGCTCCGCAGAGGGATTCAACGACGGTGGCCAAACGCCAAGAGTTCGCCCGAGTAGCGCGATGACCTCGCGCGCCTTGACTGGGCCGACGGCGATCAGCGTCGCACGATTTGGCCGGAGCCATTGGGAATAGAAATCCCGTACCTGCTCGGCGGTCACGCTCGCGATGCCTTCTTCGGTGCCAGACCCGCTGAACGGCCGCGCGTACGGATGGCCGTCAGGATAGACCAGGAGCGGGAGGCTGCGCACCGCGAGGTCGAGCGGCCGCGCGACCTCATCGCGGATCATCCCGGCGCACCGTGATTTGACCTGCTTCAGATCAATCTCTTCGAACTCGGGATTCGTGACAACGCGTCCCAACAGCGACAGGGCGATCGTGAGATTATCGGGCATCATCGAGCTCTCGATCACGCCGCCTTCGAGCTCCGCCCGCCCCCGAAACGTCGAGCCCAGGCGCGCCAGTTCCTCGCCGACGCCGACGCCGTCCGGGCGTGTCCGAGCGCGGCTCATCAGGGCCATCGCGAGGCTCGTAAGTCCGCTTACGGCCGGACTCTCCGCTGCCGCACCCGTTTCGAGGATCAGGCGCAATTCGACCGGCCCGCCGCCCTCGCGTTCGATGCATATAACGCGAAGGCCGTTCTCCAACCGCGCGTGCGCGACCTCCGGCCAGCGAAATGCGGTCGGAGCGGGAAACGCGGGTGGCCCCTCGTGCACGATGCTTCGTGATCGGGGCCGGCTTCGCGTCGCGGGACAAACCTCGATCACCAGATTCGTACCATCGAGCCAGCGCGCGGCGCTTTCGGCAACCGCGCCGGCGTTGAGCTCGGCCATACTTTCGAGGTGCGCGGTCGCGGTGCCCGGATCCTCGGTCGCCAGAGTCGCGGCCGTCAATACGTCTGACTTACTCCGCGGGCCGCATACGCGCTGGGTTTCCCGGATGAATCTTGAAACGATACGCGCACGAGCCCATTCATATTCCTCGTTCGAGGGAAGCTCGCTTGCGAAGCGCGAAAGTTCCACGGCCAGTGCGGAATCCAGCTCCGCCAGCCGCGCGTCCGGCGCAGCCGTTGCGCACAGCGCGATTTGTGAACTCAGCTCTCGCCCCTGCAGTTCGACCGAGACCTCGGTCGCCAGTCGTGCCTCGCGGACCAGTCGCCTGAACAGCCGCGATAATTCGCCGCCGGCCAGCAGCTCGCAGACGAGCTCCAAGCTCGCGCGTTCGGGCGACGCGAGCCCGGGAACGTTCCACACACGGTAGATCCGCCCCGCGGCATTACTCTCATGGATCTGCAATCGCGTCTCGCGCTCGGGCTTGGCGAGCCATGGCGAGCGCCGCGGCCGTAGCGGTCCGGAGGGAATCGCCGCGAAGCGGCGGCGCGCCTGCTCGATCGCATCGCCGGGTTCCACGTCGCCAGCGATCACGACCGTCGCGCTCGCGGCGCCGTACCCGGTCTCGAACCAGCGCGCCGCATCATCGAGCGAGATGTTATCGAGGTCTTCGATCGAGCCGTACGGATGATGGGCATAAGGATGTTCGCGCGGGTAGCTGTGGCGGCGGATCAGGCCCGCGATCCTGCCGTACGGCTCCGCCTGACGCTGCCGGAGTTCATTGCGGACCACTTCGCGTTGACGATCGAGCGTGCCCTGGTCGAGGGCTCCGGCAAGACAGCTCATCCGCTCGGCTTCCATCCAGAGCGCATAGTCGAGCGCGTCGGCGGGAACGGCGACAAAGTACGCCGTGTAGTCATCGGTCGCGTTGGCGTTAATCGAGGCCGCGCCGATCCGTTCAAGCGGCAGGAAATAGTTTTCCTGCGAATGCTCGCTGCCGGAGAACATCAGGTGTTCGAACAGATGCGCGAGGCCGTGCTTACCCGGCGGTTCCTCGCGCGAGCCCGCGCGATAGGCGACATGGACGGCCACGATCGGCGCCTTGCGATCCCGGTGTGCGACCACCCGCAGCCCATTGCCGAGAATCGCAACGGCCGCGGGAATGCGGATGGTGGCCGGATCGAACGGTTGCGGCACCTTACCGGGAACTCAGGATTCGCGAGTTTCGATCGTCGCGAAAATACGGTTGATGCTTCGCGGCGATGCCGCGCCCTGCGCCCTCGACCGCCGCTGCGACCTCGCCGTGATGTGGCGAGAATTCGCATACCGGGTCGGTATTGGCGGGGTCGCCGCTCAGCAGGTAGGCCTGACATCGGCATCCGCCAAAATCCTTGAATCGCTCCGGGCACGACCGGCACGGCTCTTTCATCCATCCGAAGCCGCGAAAGGCATTGAACGCCGGCGACTCACGCCAGATCCATCTGAGACCGCCGTCAGCAACCTTTGGAAACTCCAGGCCGGGCAGCATGCGCGCCGAATGGCACGGCAGCGCCAGGCCGTCGGCGGTGATCGCGAGGAACACCGAGCCCCATCCGTTCATGCAGGGCTTGGGCCGCTTCTCGAAATAATCGGGGACCACGAAGTAGACACGCATCCGCCCGCCCACGCGCGCACGGAAACGATTCGTGGCCTCTTCGGCGCGTGCAATTTGCTCGCGCGTCGGGAGCAGCAGAGCGCGGTTCAAGAAGGCCCAGCCGTAGTACTGAGTATTGGCGAGTTCCAGGTATTCGACTTCGAGCCGCTCAGCCATCTCGAGGATCGCCTCGATATGGTCGAGGTTGTAGCGATGGAGCACCACGTTCAGCACCATCGGGTAGCCGTGCTGTTTGATCAGCCGCGCGATGCGATGTTTCAGCTCGAAGGTCCGCGTGTGGCTCAGAAAATCGTTCAGCTCGCGGGTCGAATCCTGGAAGCTCAGTTGGATATGGTCGAGCCCGGCCTCGCGCAGCGCGGCGATTCGGCGCTCATCGAGGCCGACGCCGGAGGTTATCAGGTTGATGTAGTAGCCGAGCGCGTGGGCTTCGCGGACCAGGATTTCGAGATCCTCCCGGACCAGCGGCTCGCCGCCCGAAAAGCCAAGCTGCACGGCGCCCAGCTCGCGTCCCTCGCGCAGTACCCTGAGCCAGGCCTCGGTCGCGAGTTCGGGTCCAGCGCGCGTGTAATCCACTGGATTGGAGCAAAACACACAATGCAGCGGGCATCGGTAGGTGAGCTCCGCGAGCAGCCACAGTGGATTGCTAAGCTTTGGTTCCAATCCAGCCTCGCTCGCGTGCGATGCCGAGAAACGCGATTACGTCGGCGCGCAGCTCGGCGCCCGGAAAGGACTGCGCCAGGCCCGCGATGATCGCGGCGACGGTCGCGGCGCCGTCGACCCGTTTCATGATCTCGGCCGCGCTCTCTGAAAGTTTGACCATCCCCTCCGGATAGAGCAGCACGTGCGCCTGCTGCGCGGGCTCCCACTGCAGGCGAAAGCCGGACGAGATTACCGGCACATCCTCGAGCTTCAGTTGCGCGTCCTGAGCCATCGTCACGGCTTGCAGTACTCGAGCTGGACGGCATCGAGCAGCGCCCACAGCACGCTGAGCTTGAATTGCAGTATGTCGAGCGCCCGCTCCTGCATCGCGCGCGTGGTGAAATGATCGAGCGTGATCTTGAGTGCGTCCTCGACGTCGCGGCGCGCCTGCGCAAGCCGCATCTGAAAGTACTGCAGCCCTTCGGGCTTCACCCATCGATAATGTATCGGCCAGTTGACCAGACGATCGCGATGCGCCTGTGGGGCGAACAGCTCCGTCAGCGACGAACAGACGGCCTCCTGCCAGGGACGCGTCCGCGCAAAATTCACGTACGCGTCGACCGCAAAGCGCACCGCCGGAATCACGTGCCGGAACCCAACTATCTCCGTCCGATCGATTCCGCAAGCCTCGCCCAGCCGAATCCAGGCCTCGATTCCGCCTTCCTCGCCCACGGCGCCATCCTGGTCGACAATCCGCCTGATCCAGGCGCGGCGAACTTCGCGATCCGTACAATTGGAAAGTATAGCGCCGTCCTTGAGCGGAATGTTCGCCTGATAATAAAAGCGGTTGGCGACCCATCCGCGAATCTGGTCCGGGGTCAACTTTCCTTCATTCATCATGATGTGAAACGGATGATGAACGTGATAGCCGGCTTCCTTCGCCCGCAGCCGCCGCTCGAATTCCTCACGGCTCCACGCGCTGTTTTCCACGACCGGCATCGATCAAGTCCTCATCCGCATGATATCGCGACTCGGGCAGGCGCCGTCACCCCAGATCGATCTCCATCCCGTCGAACGCGACTTCAACTCCCGCGCGCGCCAGCTCGCGGCGTTCGGCCGAATCTTCATCCAGAATCGGGTTCGTATTGTTGATATGGATCAGCACCTTGCGCGGGCCGTCGATCCGTCCCAGCTGCGCGAGCATCCCGTCCGCTCCAGACTGCGCGAGATGCCCCATGTCGCCGGCGTACTTGCGGCCCACGCCCTGGCGAATCATCTCGTCGCTGGTCCAAAAGGTTCCGTCCACCAGTATACAATCCGCGCGCCGCATGCGGGCGGCTACTGCTTCATCCACGCTGGCGAGTCCCGGCGCGTAAAAAAGGAATTGTCGACTGCGTCGGTCTTCGACCGTGAGCGCGATGTTATCGCCGGGCCGAGGCGCATCGCGGTGCGGCGAGTACGGCGGCGCTTTGCCGGCGACGGCGAGCGCCGAGAAACGCAGCCGGTCGATTCCGGGGACCTCGAAGCCGCTCCCCGGATCGATCGGCACGCGATGCCACTCGGTGCGGCAGTAGCTTTCGAGCACCCGCAGGATCGGGTTGCCGCTCTCGAGATCTTCGCGAACGTTCTCGGTGCAGTAGATTGGCAGCCGCTCGCCCTCGCGCAACATCAGCAGTCCGGCGGTGTGATCGATCTGGCTGTCGACCAGGATGACCGCCCGAAACTGCGCATCGCGCGGCTCACGTCTTGGGCTCAGCCGCGGCAGCGATTTTATCTGCGTCAGTATGTCGGGGGAGGCGTTGACCAGAATCCAGTTGCTTGAGTCGGCGCTGACGGCGATCGAGGATTGCGTGCGGGGTAGTGCCCGGATGCTCCCGTCGCGGATCCCGCGGCAGTTGCGGCAATTGCAATTCCACTGCGGAAAGCCGCCGCCGGCCGCAGACCCCAGAACCAGAATCTTCACGGCCGCCTGTTCACCCGCCGACGATTGTGGCGGGCCCTATGAAACCTGCGCAGCGCCGCGAAATGTCAGAAACC